>JAIMAL010000003.1 GCA_023511995.1 Burkholderiales bacterium | reverse complement strand
ACGCCTGAACTGGAAAACACCTCATCAGGTATTTATGCAATCATACAGCCGCGTTGCACTTCGAGATTGAATCCACCCATGGAAGCACAACCGGGAAAAGTTCATTATCGCAGATTTGCGGCTTGCCGGCCCCAATCGGCCTCGGCCCGGGGGGAGGGGAGGAAGCGGAAGGAAACGGTGACGGAAGACGCGCTTTGCGCGAGAGGCGCGCAGCACGGCCAGGAGCGTGAGTCTGCCAGCACCGTGAGTTTGCCAGCACCGTGAGTTTGCCAGCACCGTGAGTTTGCCAGCACCGTGAGTTTGCCGGCACCGTGAGTTTGCCGGCACCGTGAGTTTGATAGAATCGTGGACTTTTCGGACCTCACAGGAGGATATCCATGGCCACCAAGCACTGCTCCCTGCTCATCCTCGGTTCCGGCCCCGCCGGCTACACCGCGGCCATCTATGCCGCGCGGGCCAATCTCAAGCCGGTGCTCATCACCGGCCTCAACCAGGGCGGGCAGCTCATGACCACCACCGACGTGGACAACTGGCCTGGCGACGTCAACGGCGTGCAGGGGCCCGAACTCATGCAGCGCCTGCAGCAGCATGCGGAGCGTTTCAACACGGAAATCATCTTCGACCACATCCACACCGCCAAACTCACCGAGCGCCCCTTCACCCTGGTGGGGGATGCCGGCACCTACACCTGCGATGCCTTGATCATCGCCACCGGCGCCTCCGCCAAATATCTGGGCCTGCCCTCGGAACAGGCCTTCATGGGCAAGGGGGTGTCGGCCTGCGCCACCTGCGACGGATTCTTCTACAAGGGGCAGAAGGTGGCGGTGGTGGGAGGCGGCAACACTGCGGTGGAGGAGGCCCTGTATCTGGCCAACATCGCCAGCCATGTCACCCTGATTCACCGCCGCGACACCTTCCGTGCCGAGAAGATCATGGTGGACAAACTCATGCAGCGGGTGAAGGAGGGTCACATCAGCTTGGAACTCAACAGCCAGGTGGACGAGATTCTGGGCGACAAGAGCGGGGTGACCGGTGTGCGCATCAAACGCAACGATGGCAGCAGCAAGGAACTCGAAGTCACCGGCGTTTTCATCGCCATCGGCCACAAGCCCAACACCGACATCTTCGTCGGCCAACTGGAGATGGAAAACGGCTACATCGTCACCCGTGGCGGCCGCAACGGCAACGCCACCGCCACCAGCATCCCTGGCGTGTTCGCTGCCGGCGACGTACAGGATCACGTCTACCGCCAGGCCATCACCAGTGCGGGCAGCGGCTGCATGGCGGCTCTGGATGCGGAACGCTACCTCGACAGCCTGAAGTGATGAACGGCAAACCCGGCTGCCCGCCCACCGAGGCCGAACTCTTCCGCGCCGCCGTAGCCGGGGCGCGCCCTTTGCCGGACGATGGCCGCATCGAGCCGCGCCGGCCGCGTCTGCGCCCCATTCCCCGCCAGCGCCTCCTGGACGAACGGCGCGTGCTCACCGACATGCTCTCCGACGTCGTGCCCTGGGAAGACGCCGAAACCGGCGAGGAACTCCGTTATCTGCGTCCGGGACTGTCGCCCCAGGTGCTGCGCCGGTTGCGCCGCGGCCACTGGGTGATCGAAGGGGAGCTCGACCTGCATGGTCTCACCTGCGACGAGGCGCGCCTGCGCCTTGTGGAGTTTCTGCAGGCCTGCCGCAGACGCGACATCCGCTGCGTGCGCATCGTCCACGGCAAGGGCCTGCGCTCGAAGAACCGGGAGCCGGTGCTCAAACACAAGGTGCGCGGCTGGCTCATGCAGCGGGATGAAGTGCTCGCCTTCGTCGAAGCCAGACCCTGCGATGGGGGAAGCGGCGCCGTCATCGTCATGCTGAAAGCGGCGCGGTGAAAGGGGCGCGCATCGTCCCCCCTGCCCCGGCGGGCCGCTTGAGCGGAAACGGGGCAGGATGGTTTAACCCGGAATGTGAGATGCCGCAGATGTTTGCCAGCCCTACCCGTCTCCCCTGTAGGCTCAGGCCGGTCTAATGGACAATCTGGGTTTAAGCACCCCTTAAGTTGTTCCGTCCATTCTGCGCCCCATGTCCCGCCGCCTTACCTTCGCCCTCTTCGTTCTCTTCACCCTGGTCTGGTTCGGCAATCTCGATTACCGCCACCTCATCCGCCCGGACGAAGGCCGCTACGCCGAAATTGCCCGGGAGATGGTGGCGAGCGGCGACTGGGTGACGCCCCGCCTCAACGGCATCAAGTATTTCGAGAAGCCGCCCCTGCAATACTGGGCCACGGCGGCGGCCTACCGCCTCTTCGGCGAGCACGAGTGGACGGCGCGCCTGTGGACCGCACTCACCGGCTGGCTGGGCGTGGTCCTGGCCTGGTTCGCCGGCCGGCGTCTCTTCGGTGAAAAAGCCGGGCTGTTGGCCGCACTGGTGCTGGCCTCCATGAGCTTCTATGTCCTCGCCGGGCACCTGAGCTCCCTCGACATGGGGGTGAGTTTTTTTCTTGAGCTTGCCCTCATCGCCTTCCTCCTCGCGCAGACCGCGGACACCCCCGCCCGGGAGCGCCGCTTCATGCTCCTTGCCTGGGCGGCCGCGGCCTTCGCCCTGCTCAGCAAAGGACTCATCGGCCTGGTCCTGCCGGCCTTGACCCTCATCCTTTACACCCTCGTCACGCGGCAGACCACCCCCTGGCGACGGCTTCATGCGGCAGGGGGCCTTGCCCTTTTTTTCCTCATCGCCGCCCCCTGGTTCATCGCCGTCTCCCTGGCCAATCCGGAATTTCCCCGCTTCTTTTTCATCCACGAACATTTCGAGCGTTTCCTCACCCGCGTGCACCACCGTTACCACCCGTGGTACGACTATATCCCGCTCCTCCTTTTGGGCAGCCTGCCCTGGCTTGGCAGTCTCTTTCACGCGCTTTGGCGCGCCTTTTCCGCCGAAAAGCAGGGCGTTGGCACTGGCACGGTCTGCCCCACGGCGCCGGCCGGCCTGCCCCTCAAGCCCCGTCTTTTCCTGGGTCTGTGGGTTGTGGTGGTAATGGTGTTTTTCAGCCTTTCCCAATCGAAGCTGCCGGGCTACATCCTGCCCGTCTTCCCCGCTTTGGCGCTCCTCATCGGTGAGACGCTGGCTTCAGCCGACACGGCGTCGGCCCGCCGGCAGCTTTGGCTTGGCGCCGCTGTCGCAGGACTTTTGGCAGGTGCCGCCCTTTTCCTCTTCGAAAGCCATGCCGCGGCCGATCCCGCCCTCTACGGCCGGTACGGAAAGTGGCTTGCCGCCGGCGGAATCGTCATGCTCATCGCCTTTGTTGTGGCCGATCGGCTTTTGCGGCGGCGCCTAAACCTTGCCGCCTTCGTCACCGTCGCCAGCGGGGGGCTTCTGCTTGCCCAGGCCATCGTGACCGGCCATGAATCCCTCGCGCCCCTCAATTCGGGTTATGATTTCGCGCGCAAGCTGGCCCCGTTGCTTAAAGCCACCGACCGCCTCTATTGCCTGGGCATGTATGACCAGACGCTGCCCTTCTATCTGAAACGGACCTGCACCCTGGTGGATTACGAAGACGAAATGCGCTTTGGCCTTGAACAGGAGCCCGCCCTGCGTGGCCCGCAGCGGGCGGATTTCCTTGCCCATTTTCCCGCCGCCCGTGACGTGGTGGTGATCCTCTCCCCCGCCACCTATGGGGAACTGCGGGATCATCTGCCCCACCGGCTTCTGGTTTTCGACCGGGAGCACGTGGCCATTGCTCCACCCCGCCCATGACGCCCGTTGCCGCCTTTCTCATCTTCACCGGCGTACTGCTCAACGCGCTCGCGCAGCTTCTGCTCAAGGCGGGCACCAATGCCGTGGGACATTTCGCCTTCACCGTGGACAACGCCTGGCCGGTAGGGCTGAAACTGGCCACCCAACCCTATATCCTCGCCGGCATGGTGTGCTATGCCATAAGCCTCGTCGTCTGGATCATGGCCCTGTCCCGGGTGGAGGTGAGCATCGCCTACCCCATGCTCTCCGTCGGCTATGTCATCAACGCCATCGCCGCCTGGTATTTCTTCGGCGAGGCCGTCACCCTCACCCGCCTTCTCGGCATCGGCATCATCATTCTCGGCGTCTATATCGTTGCCCGTTCCTGATGGAGTTTCTTCCCTTCACCCGTCCCTCCATCGACGAGGACACCATCGCTGAAGTGACGCAAGTGCTGCGCTCCGGCTGGCTCACCACTGGTCCCCGCTGCCAGGCCTTCGAGGCGGCCCTGTCCAGCCTTTGCGGTGGCCGCACGGTGCGGGTCTTCAGCTCCGGCACCGCCGCCCTGGAAACCGCCCTGCGCATCGCCGGCATCGGTGCCGGTGACGAAGTGATCACCACACCGCTCAGTTGGGTGGCCACCGCCAACGTGATCCTCACCGTGGGTGCGCGGCCGGTGTTCGTGGATGTGGAGCCGGCCAGCCGCAACATCGACCTCGAACGGGTGGAAGCCGCCATCACCCCGCGCACGCGGGCCATCATGCCGGTGGACCTGGCCGGGCTGCCGGTGGACCGCGACCGGCTCTATGCGCTGGCGCAAAAACACGGCCTGCGCGTCATCGAGGATGCGGCGCAGTCCTTCGGCGCCTCCTGGCGGGGGCAGTTTTTGGGCAGCTTCGGCGATTTCGTCGCCTTCAGCTTCCATGCCAACAAGAACATCACCACCGGCGAGGGGGGCGCGCTGGTTCTGCCCGACCCCGCGGCCGCGCCGCTGGCGGAAAAACTCCGTCTGCAGGGCGTGGTGCGTCACCCGGATGGGGAGATGAGTGTGGACGTGCTGGGGGGCAAGGCCAACCTCACGGACATCGCCGCGGCCATTGGCCTTACCCAGCTCAGGCGACTCGCGGAATTCACCACCCGGCGGCGACAGCTCGCCGCGCGCTACTTCGAAAGGCTGGACAGAACCCTGGGCCTTGGCCTGCCGGTGGCCGACTTCGAGCAGAGCAACTGGCACATGTTCCAGGTGCTTCTGCCCCTCGAGCGCATGCGCATCTCCCGCGGCGAGTTCATCGCGCGCATGAAGGCGCGCGGCATCGGGATTGGCGTGCATTACCCGCCCATACACCGCTTCGAGCTCTATCGCCAGCTGGGCTGGCGGGAAGGGGATTTCCCCGTGGCTGAGGCAATCGGCCGCTCCATCGTCACCCTGCCCCTTTTCCCTGCGATGACGGAAGCTGACGTGGACCGGGTGTGCGCCACCCTGGGCGAGGTGCTGAAGGAGGCCGCATGAGGGTACCGGAGGTCTCGGTGGTGATCCCGGTCTACAACGAGGAGGCGGCCCTGCCTGCATTGTTTGCCCGCCTTTATCCGGCTCTGGATGGGCTCAAACGCAGTTACGAAGTGATTTTCGTCAACGACGGCAGCCGTGACCGTTCCGCCGCGCTGCTTGCGGAACAGTTCGAAAAGCGGCCGGACGTCACCCGGGTGATCCTCCTCAACGGCAACTTCGGCCAGCATCTGGCCATCCTCGCCGGCTTCCAGCATGTACGGGGCGAGCGCATCGTCACCCTGGATGCCGATCTGCAGAACCCCCCGGAGGAAATCGGCAAACTCCTCGCCCGCATGGATGAGGGCTTCGACTACGTGGGCTCCATCCGCCGCCAGCGCAGGGACAGCGCCTGGCGCCATTGGGCCTCACGGGCGATGAACCTGCTACGGGAACGCATCACCCATGTGAAAATGACCGACCAGGGCTGCATGCTGCGCGCCTACAGCCGGCAGATCGTCGATCTCATCAATGGCACCTCGGAAGTGAACACCTTCATTCCCGCCCTGGCCTACACCTTCGCCCGCAACCCCACCGAGGTAGTGGTGGAGCATGAGGAGCGCGCGGCGGGGGAATCCAAGTATTCCCTCTACCGGCTGATCCGGCTCAATTTCGATCTGATGACCGCCTTTTCCATCGTGCCGCTGCAGATGTTCTCCCTCTTCGGTATCGCCGTCTCCCTGCTGTCGGCCGCCTTCTTCGTCTTCCTGGCCATTCGCCGCCTGATCGTCGGGCCGGAGGCGGAGGGGCTGTTCACCCTCTTTGCCATTCTCTTCTTCCTCATCGGCATTGCCCTCTTCGGCATCGGCCTTTTGGGCGAATACGTGGGCCGCATCTATCAGCAGGTACGCACGCGGCCACGCTATGTCATCCAGGCCATCCTGGAGCGGCCGCAGGCAGACGGGACGCGATGACCACCGCCGTCGTCTTCGCCTATCACGACGTGGGGGTGCGCTGTCTTTCCGTGCTGCTGGCCCAGGGGGTCGAGGTGCCCCTGGTGGTCACCCATCGCGATGCGCCGGGGGAGCCCATCTGGTTTGCCAGCGTGGCCAAGCTTGCCGCCGAGCACGACCTGCCCGTGCTCATGCCGGAAGATGCCAACGAGGGGGAGATCGTGCGCGCGGTGGCCACCGCCCGGCCGGATTTCCTGTTTTCCTTCTATTTCCGCCAGATGCTCAAGGCACCCCTGCTTTCCCTTCCCCGCCGCGGGGCCCTCAACATACACGGTTCGCTGCTGCCCAAGTACCGGGGGCGCGTGCCCATCAACTGGGCCATCCTCCATGGGGAGCGGGAAACCGGCGCCTCGCTCCACTACATGACGGAGAAGCCGGACGCCGGCGACCTGGTGGACCAGCAGGCGGTTCCCATCCTCCCCGACGACACCGCCCTCGACGTCTTCCGCAAGGTGACCTGCGCGGCGGAAATGGTGTTGCACCGCAGCCTGCCGGCCCTCATCAATGGCACTGCGCCCCGCATTCCCCTCGATCTCAGCCAGGGCTCCTATTTCGGCGCCCGGCGGCCGGAGGATGGCCGCATCGACTGGTCACGTCCGGCGCGCGCCATCCATGATCTGGTGCGAGCGGTGGCGCCCCCCTTCCCGGGTGCCCTGTGCACCGTCGCCGGCCGCCCGGCGCGCCTGCTGCGCACCCGGCTGCTCCCGGAGCGGCGGTCGCCGACACTGACCGCCACCCTGATTGCGGAAAACGAACGGCTCCTCATCCACGGCTGCGACGGCGGCCTTCTGCGGGTTCTGGAACTGGAAGTGGAAGGGCAGATGGTCACCGCCGCCACCCTGCCGGCGCTGTGCGGGCCTGGTCCCTGGCCGTTGGGCTCGGGGTGATTCGAACAATTTTTCTCCTTCATGACGGAAAACCCATGCAACGCATCCTCATCCTTGGCGTCAACGGCTTCATCGGTCATCACCTCTCCCGGCGCATCATCGACACCACCGACTGGGAGGTGTACGGCATGGATATGGCAAGCGACCGGGTGGCGGGTCTCATGCACCATCCCCGTTTCCACTTCTTCGAAGGGGACATCACCATCAACAAGGAATGGATCGAATACCACATCCGCAAATGCGATACGGTGATCCCCCTGGTGGCCATCGCCACCCCGGCCACCTATGTGCGCGAGCCGCTGCGTGTCTTCGAGCTGGATTTCGAGGCCAATCTGCCCATCGTCCGCCAATGCGTGAAGTACCGCAAACGCCTCATCTTCCCCTCCACCTCCGAGGTGTACGGCATGTGCCGGGATGAGGCCTTCGACCCGGAGACCTCGGAACTGGTTTATGGCCCCATCAACAAACCGCGCTGGATTTATGCCTGCTCCAAGCAGCTCATGGACCGGGTCATCCATGCCTATGGCATGGAGCAGGGGCTCGACTACACGCTCTTCCGCCCCTTCAACTGGATCGGCGCCGGGCTGGATTCCATCTTCACACCGAAGGAAGGCAGCTCGCGGGTCATCACCCAGTTCCTCGGCCACATCGTACGGGGAGAGGACATCAAGCTGGTGGACGGCGGCCATGCGCGGCGCTCCTTCACCTATGCCTCCGATGGCATCGATGCGTTGATGAAAATCATCGAGAACAGGAATGGCGTGGCCAGCGGCAAGATTTACAACATCGGCAATCCGGCCAACAACTACTCGGTGCGGGAACTGGCGCAGATGATGCTCAAGCTGGCCATGACCTACCCGGAATACCGGGACACGGCGGCGCGGGTGAGAATGGTGGAGACCCGTTCCGACGACTACTACGGCCAGGGCTACCAGGATGTGCAAAACCGCGTGCCCCGCATCGACAACACCATGCGCGACCTCGACTGGAAGCCCAAGGTCGGCATGGAGGAAGCCCTCCGACACATCTTCGATGCCTACAAGGACCAGGTGGCGGAGGCGCGCAAGCTGGTCGAATGAAGCCCTTCAGCACGGGCACGCAAAGCCCCTGTATCCGCCATCCCCTTTGGGGTAGAAGGCCGGTGCCATGAAACTCGCCCTCAAGATCGATGTGGACACCTATCGCGGCACCCTGGAAGGCGTGCCGCGGCTCATGGAAATCCTAAAGCGGCATGAGGCGCCGGCGACCTTTCTCTTCAGCCTGGGGCCGGATCACACCGGCCGGGCGCTGCGGCGCGTCTTCCGCCGGGGTTTCCTCGCCAAGGTGCGGCGCACCTCGGTCATGCGCCATTACGGCCTGCGCACCCTCCTCTACGGCACGCTGCTGCCCGGTCCCGACATCGGCCGGCGCGCCGCCGCGCTGCTTCGCTCGGTGCACGCCGCAGGTTTCGAGGTGGGCATCCACAGCTACGACCATGTGCGCTGGCAGGATCACGTGGCAGACGCCGATGCGACCTGGACCCGGCGGGAGATGGAAGCGGCCTGGCAGCGCTTCGAAGAGCTCTTCGCCCTCCGCCCCCAGGTGCATGGGGCCGCCGGCTGGCAGATGAACGGGCACGCCCTGCGCCTGGAACAACGCCTTGGTCTGCGCTATGCCTCCGACAGCCGCGGCACACACCCCTTCTGGCCGGTGTGGCGGGGCGAGCCCATCGCCTGTCCGCAACTGCCCACCACCCTGCCTACCCTGGATGAACTCATCGGCCGCGAGGACATCACGGAAGAGAACGTGGCCGATCATCTGCTGGGCATGACCCTTGAGTCGCCCGCCACCGGCCATGTCTTCACCCTCCATGCGGAACTGGAGGGCGGGGCGCTGGCGCCGGTTTTCGAGCGGCTCCTCAGCGGCTGGCGGGAGCAGGGCTATGAACTCACCGACCTCGCCGGCCTGTGGGCAACACTGGATCCGGAACGCCTGCCCTATCACGAGCTGATTCTGGGCCCGGTACCCGGCCGTGCGGGTGTTCTGCTGCTGCAGGGCCCGCCTTTTCCCGGCTGAGGCCTCGCACCCCCGGCTTGCGTTTTTTGCCGATTTTGCGAACAATGGCCCCATGAGTCCGACGCGCAGGTTCCGGGGCGGCCATGGCTGAAGTGGCGGTGGGTCAACCCGTCCCCGATTTCGAACTGGCCTCGACCAGCGGCAAACCCTTCCGCCTTTCCCACCACCGCGGCCGCATCCTGGTGCTCTACTTCTATCCCAAGGACAACACCCCCGGCTGCAGCAACGAGGCGGCGGCCTTCCGCGACATTCACGGCGCCCTGGTGAAGGCGGGTGCCGAAGTGTTCGGCATTTCCCGCGATAGCCTGAAATCCCACGCCAACTTCAAGGCAAAACTCGGCCTGCCCTTCGACCTTTTGAGCGACCCGCAGGAAACCGTGTGCAATCTCTTCGGTGTCATCAGGCTGAAAACCCTTTATGGCAAACAGGTGCGGGGCATCGAACGCAGCACCTTCGTCATCGGCCGTGACGGCGTCCTGGCGCGGGAATGGCGTGGGGTGAAGGTGCCGGGCCATGCAGAAGAAGTTCTCGACTTCATCAGGCACCTATGACTCTGGACGAAAGTTTTCTGCCTCCCGATCCCCCTCACGCCATGGCCAAATCCTCCCGCAAGGGAAAACGCAAGACCCCGAGCCGCAAACTGTTCGTCCTCGACACCAACGTGCTCATGCACGATCCCTCCAGTCTGTTCCGCTTCGAGGAACACGACGTGTACGTGCCGATGATGACCCTGGAGGAGCTGGACAACAACAAGAAGGGGATGACGGAAGTGGCCCGCAATGCGCGTCAGGCCAGCCGCTTCCTCGACCAGATCGTCTCCCACGAGGCCAATATCGAGCAGGGCATTCCCCTTGGCCCCTTCAGTGGTGAAGCCGCCACCGGTCGGCTGTTTCTGCAGACCATCGCCGTCAGCGGCGAGCTGCCGGCGGGATTGCCCGGCAGCAACGGCGACAACCAGATCCTCGGTGTCACCCTTCACCTCAAGCGGCTTTATCCCGAACGCGAAGTGGTGCTGGTGTCGAAGGACATCAACATGCGCATCAAGGCGCGTGCGCTGGGCCTACCGGCGGAGGATTACTACAACGACAAGGTGCTCGAGGACACCGACCTCCTGTACACCGGCGTGCGGCCGCTGCCGCCGGATTTCTGGGACACCCACGGCAAGGGCATGGAATCCTGGCAGGAAGGCGGACGGACCTTCTATCGCATCCGCGGCCCCCTGTGCCGGGAGCTTCTGGTCAATGAGTTCGTCTATCAGGAAGGGGACCGACCCTTTTACGCCATCGTCAAGGAGCGGGTGGGCAGTAGCGCCCTGCTGCAGACGGTGCGCGATTACACCCATCCCAGGAACAACGTCTGGGGCATCACCGCGCGCAACCGGGAACAGAACTTCGCCCTCAACCTGCTCATGAATCCGGACATCGATTTCGTCACCCTCCTGGGGCAGGCGGGCAGCGGCAAGACCCTGCTCACCCTGGCCGCGGGTCTCACCCAGGTGCTGGAGGAAAAACGCTACAACGAAATCATCATGACCCGCGTCACCGTGCCCCTGGGGGAGGACATCGGCTTTCTTCCCGGCACCGAGGAGGAAAAAATGACGCCCTGGATGGGGGCGCTGGAAGACAACCTGGACGTGCTCAACAAAACCGATGACGAGGCTGGGGAATGGGGCCGCGCCGCCACCCAGGACCTGATCCGCTCACGCATCAAGATCAAGTCCCTGAACTTCATGCGGGGCCGCACCTTCATCAACAAATTCCTCATCATTGATGAGGCACAGAACCTCACACCGAAACAAATGAAGACCCTCATCACCCGCGCCGGCCCCGGCACCAAGGTGGTGTGCCTGGGCAACATTGCCCAGATCGACACCCCCTATCTCACCGAAGGGAGTTCGGGCCTTACCTATGTGGTGGACCGCTTCAAGGGCTGGGCCCATTCCGGACATGTCACCCTGCTGCGCGGGGAGCGGTCGCGGCTTGCCGATCACGCCTCGGAGATCCTCTGAGGCGGCCGCGACTTCATTCCTCTCCGCCGCCCTGCAGCCGCTCATAGTGGGCGCGGAAGAGCAGCTCCAGCTCGTCGATCACCTCCGCCGCGGGGCGTCCCTGCACCACGTGCTGGGTCATGAGCTGGGACACCTCGTTGAGCATTTTCCCGTGATCCAGCATGGGATAGGTCTCCCGCAGCCGCCGGATGGCATGGACCACCTTTTCCTCGCGGGGACGCGGGATGGGCAAAGGTTCCCGGGGCAGATCGGGCGCCGGGGCGCGGGCGGCCAGGAATTCGGCAAAACTCAACAGGGTTTCCCGATCCGACGGCGGCAGTCTGCGGAGCAATTGCAACAGCCGCTTTTCCTCTGGCGCCATGGTCACGTGGCGAGCGACGAGCGGACGTAATCGAGGAAGGTCTGCAAAAGCCGCGAGCGGAACTTCTCCCGCGCATAGACCATGGATAGCGGACGGTGCAGCGGCGGGTCGAGGGGAACGGCCACCAGGTCCCCCAGCTTGGTTTCCTTGCTGATGGTGGCGCGGGAGACGATGGCAATGCCCAGCCCCGCCTCCACCGCACCCTTGATGGCCTCACGGCTGCCCAGCTCCATGACGATGTGCAGATCGTCGGGCTGCACGCCGTTGGCACGAAAATAGGCGTCCACCACCTCGCGCGTGCCTGAGCCATCCTCCCGGCTCACATAGGGCAGCTCCGCCAGTTGCTGCGGGGTGACCGCAGCCAGTTGGGCGATGGAATGACCCGGCGCGCAGATGGCCACCAGTTCGTCATCCGCCACCACTTCCGCCTCCAGTTGCGGATGGTGGGAGGGCGCCTCGATGAGCCCCATGTCGAGGGTGTGATCGGCGACTTTGGATTCAATGGTTTCCGAGTTGGCCACCGTCAACCGGCAGTGCACCTGGGGATAGCGGTTTTTGAATTCGCCCAGAAGGCGCGGCAGCATGTATTCGGCGATGGTGGTGCTCGCCCCCACCATGAGGGTGCCGGACACCTGTCCGGTAAGCTCACCCATGCGGGTTTCCATTTCCCGGGTAAGGGCAAGGATTTTCTCCGCGTACTGGAGCGCGAGTTCCCCCGCCGGCGTGAGCGTGATTTTGCTATGGCTGCGCTCGAAAAGACGGGTGTTGAAATGCTCCTCCAGCTGCTTGACCTGGAAGGTCACCGCCGGCTGGGTCATGTAAAGGAGCTCCGCCGCCTTGGTGAAGGAGAGCTGCTTGGCAACGGTGTAGAAGACCTGGAGACGACGATCCGCCATGGAAGAACCTGCTTGAGCTGCCCGGGAAACTTTCCGGCGGAAAGCCGCCGCAGCTTGCGGGCACGGCGGCCGCCCCGGGCGGGCAGGCCCCGCCATGACCCCTGCCTATCTCCTCCCCCGGCAAGCCCGGGATTGACCCGCCGGGTATCAAGCCGGAGGGGTTAGCATTTAAGCACAAACGCGCGGCGAAGGCCAGAAAGCCGCTTTCGCCCCGCCAAAGCAGGTAAAAAGCCTTCGCCGTGAGGCGCGCTTACGCCCGCAGCCGCTTCATGGTATAAAGCCGCATGCCTCGTTGGAACCGGCCATGACGCCGGCTGTCGCACCTTGATTTCCCCGCAGCAACGCATGCCGGGCGGCTTCTATACCATCATGGCCGCCCAGTTCTGTTCGGCCCTCGCCGACAACGCCCTGCTCATCGCCGCCATCGTCGTCCTGCGGGATTTCTACAACAGCCCCGAGTACGCGCCCCTCCTCAAGTTCTACTTCACCATCTCCTACGTGGTGCTTGCCGCATTCGTCGGGGCCTTCGCCGATTCCATGCCCAAGGGCAGGGTGATGCTGATCAGCAACGGCATCAAGATCGCAGGCTGCGCGGCGCTCTTCTTCCACGTCGATCCGCTGCTCGCCTACGGCATCGTCGGCCTGGGTGCAGCCGCCTATTCCCCCGCCAAATACGGCATCCTCACCGAGCTATTGCCGCCCCGTCTGCTGGTCACCGCCAACGCCTGGATCGAGGGCCTGACCGTCTCCGCCATCATTCTGGGTGTCTATCTCGGCGGCAAGCTCCTTTTGCCCCCCGTGAGCACCAGCCTCACGGGCCTTGGCCTGCCTGGCATCGAGACGCCTGCTGCCGCGGCCATCGCCGTCATCGGCCTGCTCTATCTCCTGGCGGCGCTGATCAACTTCTACATCCCCAACACCGGCGTGGACCACAAGCCCCTCAAGCGCAATCCCTGGTACCTCATGCGAGATTTCGCCCATTGCGTGAAGGTATTGTGGACGGACAAACTGGGGCAGATTTCCCTGGCCGTCACCACCCTGTTCTGGGCTGCCGGCGCCACGCTGCAATTCATCGTCATCGACTGGGCCAAGGCCGCCCTGGGCCTGGACGTGGAGCAGGCGAGCACCCTCCAGGCCATCGCCGCGATCGGCATCGCCGCCGGCGCCGTGGCCGCCGCCTGGCTCATCCCCATCCACCGCGCCCTGCGCGTCCTGCCGGTGGGGGTGGCCATGGGACTTCTGGTGTGCGTGATGATCTTCGTGCGGGACCCCACCCTGGCGCAGGGGGTGCTGGTGCTGGTGGGGGCCGCCGCCGGCTTTTTCGTCGTCCCCATGAATGCCCTGCTGCAACACCGGGGGCACATCTTGGTGGGGGCCGGGCACTCCATCGCCGTGCAGAATTTCAACGAGAACGCCGGCATCCTCATCATGGTAGGGGCCTACTACCTGCTCGGCCGCTTGGGACTCCACGTTTATGCCGCCATCGCCCTGTTTGGGCTGTTCGTCTCTGCCACCATGGTGCTGGTGATGGGGTGGCACCGGCGCAATGTGCGCCTAAACGGTGCGGAAATCGCCCGCCTGCTGGAGGTGGCGCGCACCTCCAGCCATCCCTGAATCTTCAGAGCACCACCGGCCGGTCCGACAGGGTGTTGGCCGTGCCCGCCTGCGCGGGAAAATGGCGGACGAGGTGTTCGCCAACGGCGCGAATCGCCACCAGTGCCCCACCCTCGAAATCCCCGCGGGCGAACGCCTGTTCCATCTGCCGACAGATCGTCTCCCACTGAAGCGGCTCCACCTTTGCGGCAATGCCCCGGTCGGCGACGATCTCCACGTCCCGATCGGCGAGCAGCACATAGATCAGCACCCCGTTGTTCTCCTCGGTATCCCATACCCGCAACAGCGCGAACACCTCTTCGGCGCGCTTTCTGGGACTCACCCCCTTGAGGAGCAGGGGGAGAGCCAGGCTTGCCTCGATGGCAAAACGAATCTGGCCCCGGTGTTGCCGCTCGGAGGTCTGGATGGCCTGCTCGATGGCATCCAGCACCCGCCGGGGAAACCTCACCCTCACCCACCAGGGTGGGAAGAAGAGATGGCGCAGAACGCGAAGCCAGGACATGGTTACCACCTCCCCGAGGCGCCTCCGCCGCCGCCAAGCCCGCCACCGCCGCGAAAGCCCCCGCTGCTGTAGCCGCCGCCAAAGCCCCCACCGGGAAAGCCGCCACCCCAGCCGCCACCTCCCATCCCGATGCCGGCAAGGAGGAGCACGAACACCACCCCTCCGGCGATCAGGCCCAGGAGCAGCGAACCCGTGGCCAGCCACAAAAAGATCCCCACCAGGGCCGCCCCCAGGCCTGCGCCCAAAAGCTGCCCCAACAACGCGGTGAGGAAGCGCCCCACGATCAGCACGGCGAATGCCACCAGGGGCAAAAACTCGGCGGGTCCGCCGCCTGTTTTGGCCGGCGGGGGCGGCGGCAAAGGCTCCCCTTCCACCCGCTCCACCAGGCGTTCCACACCGCGGCGAATGCCACCGGCGAAATCCCCCTGACGGAAGCGAGGCAGCATGTCCTCCTCGATGATGCGCTTGGCGACGGCATCCGGGATCACGCCTTCCAGCCCGTACTGGGTCTCGATGCGCACCGCCCGGTCCTGCATGGCCACGAGCAGCAGCGCGCCGTCATCGATGCCCCGCCGCCCGAGTTTCCACTCATCCAGCACCCGCCGCGCGTATTGTTCGATGGTTTCCGGCCGGGTGGTGGGCACGATGAGGACGGCGATCTGCGCCCCCTTGCGCGCCTCAAGCCCGGCAAGCAGCCCTTCCAGCTCCGCCCGCTCAGCGGGCTTGAGGATGCCCGTGAGATCCATCACCCGCGCCGCCAACGGCGGCACCGGCTGCTGGGCGATGGCCGGCGGGGTCAAGGCAAGCCAGACCACCGCCATGAAAAGGCGTAAGGCGCGGCTCACCCTTGCCCTCACTGGGTGGAATACTCAGCGCCGGAGGGCGAGGGGGGCGTGGGCCCCGGGCCGAAATCCACCTTGGGTGCTCTGGAAATCTCCTTCTCGTTTTCCACGGTGAAGTTGGGCTTGGGTTTGAAGCCGAACAGCATTGCCGTCAGGTTGCTGGGGAACTGACGGACCGTGGTGTTGTATTCCTGCACCGCCCGGATATAGCGGTTGCGCGCCACCGCGATGCGGTTTTCCGTGCCTTCCAACTGCGCCTGCAGATCACGGAACAGACCGTCCGCCTTGAGCTGGGGATAGTTTTCCGCAACCGCCAATAGGCGGCTCAAGGCGCTGCCCAGCTCCCCCTGCGCAGCCTGGAAGCGCTGGAACGCCTGGGGATCATCGAGAAGCGCTGGCGTGGCCTGGATGCTCCCCACCCGCGCCCGCGCCTCGGTCACCTGGGTGAGGACCTCTTTCTCGTGGGCGGCATAGGCCTTGACCACATTGACGAGGTTGGGCACCAGGTCCGCCCGCCGCTGGTATTGATTGAGGACCTCGGCCCAGGCGGCCTTGATCTGTTCGTCCTCGGCCTGCAGCCGGTTGTAGCCGCAACCGGAAAGGCCAAAGGCCAGGAAGATGAGCAGCAACGAAGACAACAGCTTGTGCATGGAACACTCCTTCTCGGTCAGGATGGGGGCCGCGGCAGTGCCAAAAGACGCTGCATCTGCTCGCGGATGAAACAGAGGTCCTCCCAGGCGCGCGCCTTGTCCGGCAGGTTGCGCAGCAGATAGGCCGGATGATAGGTGACGATGAGCGGGCGGCCGCGGTATTCCCAGAGCTTGCCCCGCAGACTGGCAATGCTCGCCTCCCGGCCCAGCAGGCGCACGGCGGCCACCTTGCCCAGGGCGACGATGAGACGCGGCGCGACAAGGGCGATCTGTCGATCGAGATAGGGCGCGCAGGCGGCGATCTCGTCCGCTTCCGGATTGCGGTTGCCAGGAGGCCGGCATTTCACCACGTTGGCGATGTACACGCCTTCGCCCCGGCGCAGCCCGATGGCGGCGAGCATGTTGTCGAGGAGCTTGCCAGCGGCGCCCACGAAGGGCTCCCCTTTGAGGTCTTCCTCCGCCCCCGGGGCCTCGCCCACGAAGAGCCAGTCCGCCTGCTCATCGCCCACGCCGAACACGGTCTGGGTGCGGCCTTCCGCCAGCTTGCAGCGGGTGCAGCGGGCCACGGCCGCCTTCAACGCCGCCCAATCCAGCGTGGCCACGTCATCCTCCGCCTCCGCCACCTTGGGCGAGGGCGGCGGCCGCCGGCGCCAGAGGGGGTGAAGCTCCAGCTCCTCAAGCCAGCTCGCGGGCAGGCGCTTCATAGCGTCATGGCCATCAGGATGGCGTCCTCGCGGCCGCCGTGGGCGGGATAGTAGTTGCGACGGCGCGCCACCTCGTTGAAGCCCATGCCGTGGTAGAGGCGCCGCGCGGCCGTGTTGGAGGGACGCACCTCGAGGAAAATCTCCCGCGCCCCATAGTGCCGGGCCAGCCCGATGAGATGGCGCATGAGGCTGCTGCCCAGCCCCCGCCGTTGCCAGGCGCGGGCAATGGCGATGTTGAGCACGTGTGCCTCGTCCGCCACCAGCATGAGCACCGCATAACCCACGGTGTGACCCGCCACCTGGCAGACCCAGCAACTATACCCCGCCTGTAAGGAGTCGCGAAAATTGCCCTCCGTCCAGGGAAAGGGATAGAGATCCCGCTCGATCTCCATCACGCGGGGCAGATCCTCCGGCCGCATGGGCCGGAAATCCGGCGTCTCCCTGGGTTGCGCATTCATCGTTCGGCGAGGGTGAGGGCGACCTTGTCACGAATGTAGTGGGGAAGCGCCAGCTCGGGCGCCACCCAGCCCGCTGGGCCCGCGCGCTCCGCGAGGGCGGCGATGTCCGCCGCATGGGGAAACAGGGTGCCATCCACCCGCACCAGGCGCCCCGCATAGTGTTGCGCCAGGGCGGTGTGGTGAACGGAAAAACCGCTGCCCACGCCCGTCCACTCCCCACCTTGCAGCAAGGGTGCCGCCGTGGGTGCGCAAAGCACCGGCGGGCTTTCCACCCGCCAGTCCTCCCCGCGCACATAGGCCGCATGGTAGACCTCGCCCATGCGCGCGTCGAGGCAGGCGATCACCCGCTCCCCGCGGCTGCCTTCCGCAAGCGCAAGGAGCGTCGAGACCGGCGCCACCGGCAGATCGGCGCCGAAGGCCAGCCCCTGGGCCACGCCGCAACCGATGCGCAGCCCCGTGAAAGTGCCCGGCCCCTGGCCGAAGGCGATGCAATCGAGATCAGCCAGGGTCACCCCCGCTTCGGCAAGGAGTGAGCCCACCAGATCGAGAAGGAGCTCGGAGTGGCTCTGCACCGCATGCAGATCGCGGCTCAAGGTCCGGCCCGCCAGGCGCACGGCAACGGAGAGATATTCGGTGGAAGTGTCGAAGGCGAGAAGCCGCATGGGGGGATTATACCGGTGAGCCTGCCGGCCCCTGCAGCGGTCAGCCCCCGCCCTGTCAGGCAGCGCGCAGCAGATCGAGCGCCGGGAATTTTCCGTTCAACACGCCGGCCGCGCTGAGCCCCCACCCTTTCTCGATGATGGTCGCATAGAGGCAACGGAAGTCCACCGTGTACATCAGGTTGCCACCTTCCAGGCGCGCAAGGCTTGGCGCCTCCCCGTAAAGACCGCCCCGCACCTTGCCACCCAGTACGAAGTGGACGTTGGCCGTGCCGTGGTCCGTGCCCAGGCTGCCATTCTCCTGGGCCCGCCGGCCGAATTCGGAATAGGTCATCACCAAGGTGCTGTCCCAGCGGCCGATTTCCCGCATCGCGGCACGGAAGGCGGTCAGCCCCTCGGCCAACTCCCGCAACAGCCGCTCGTGCACAGGGGGTTGGCCACCGTGGGTGTCGAAGCCAGGGTGCGTGACGCGCACCACGGCCACGCCGGCGCTCCCCGCCACCACCTCGGCCGCGGTCTTCAGCGCATTGCCGAAGGGTCCGGGCGGGAATGCGGTACGCAACGCCTGATTGCCCGCCAGTCCGCTTGCGGCCTGTGCGATGTCGTGTTCCACCTTGAGGATGTGTGCCAGCGCCGCGTTGGCGGGCCGGGTCGCCACGTCATCGGCGAGGCGCGCGCGGCGCAGAAACTGTTCGGTATGGGTCAGGGCGATGGCGCGCGCGCCGCGCCCATTCAAGGGCCCGAGCTCCGCCGCGCCGACCACCACGCCGTCCGCCGCGAAGGACCGGGGCACCGGGTTGGCCTGGAAGACCCGTGCGAGCCAGCCGTCCGGCAGATACTCGTCCGAGCGCGACGCGGTATCCCAGATCTCGATGGAGCGAAAATGCGACAGATTGGGGTCGGGATAGCCCACCCCCTGCACGATGGCCAGCTCCCCCGCCTGCCACAGCGCCATCAGCGGCTGCAAAGCCGGATGCAGGCCCACCTGCGCATCCAGTTGCAGCACCGCGTCCCGCGCAATGCCGATGCGTGGACGCAGCCGGTAGTAGGCGGGATCGGCATAGGGCACGAGCGTGTTGAGCCCATCGTTTCCGCCCTTGAGTTCGATCAGCACCAGGAGATTCCGGTAAGGGGCGACTGACGCGGCAAAGGCGAGACGGGGCGATGCGATGAAAAGCGGGACCAGGCCCAGGGCGCCCAGAAAATCACGACGTCGCATCATGACCTCCTCATTTCAGCTGGTACGCCGGATCGAGCACGAGCTGGCGCAGGAATTCCAGCCGGTCGTCCGCCGCCAGCGGCGGCCGGGGGGCCTCGCCCAGCACGAGCCGCTGCACCTGGGTGCGGCGCTCCGCCTCGCCGCCGGGGAATCCGTCGAAGAAACGCGCCGCGTCGAAGAGCGGGCGCATCCCCTTGCCTGCCATCGGTCCATCACGGCCGTCGACCGGCATTTCCTCCGCCCGGAACATTCGCGCCAGAATTTGTTTGCGCGCAAGGAGTGTGGTGCTGTTGATCCACGCCTCGCCGCCCGGCCAGCCTTTCACGTTGGGCGGGGCAAAGAGATCCTGTCCGAGCGAGCGGCCCGCCACCGCCAGAAGTCGCGCGTCCAGATCGTCCAGTCCAAACTGGTGGACCGTTCCCACCAACAACTCCACCGGGGATTTGATCAGCGCACCCCGGTTCTCCCTGGCCCAGAACGCATCCGACAGGAACAGCGCGCGCAGCAGCGGTTTCAGCTCATAGTGCGCGGAGCGGAAAACCTCGGCGAGCCGCCTGACCTCGGCCAGATCGACCTCGGGGGAGACAAACTCCCGCCACAGTTTGGTGACGATGAATTCCGCCGTCGCCGGCTGCGCCAGCAGGATGTCGATCACGTCATCACCATCCAGCATGCCGCTGTGGCCCAATACCGTCTTTCGCCCGTCATCGTGCAGGCGGGGATGGAAGCGAAATTCACCGCTCGCCCGGTCCAGGCTCCAGCCGGTGAACGCACGCGCCGCTTCCTTGACATCCTGTTCGGTGTAATGCCCCGCGCCCAAGGTGAACAGTTCCATCAACTCGCGCGCGAAATTCTCGTTGGGCTGCCCGCGCCGGTTGCTGGCGCTGTCCAGGTAGAGGACCATGGCCGGGTCCCGGGCGATGGCATGCAGCAGTGTGGCGAAGTTACCCAGTGCCTCGCTGCGCAGCAGCTGGTTCTGCCGGTACATGAGCTGCGCCACTTTGACTTTCTGCTGGCTGGAGACGAAGTGGTTGTGCCAGAAAAGCGTCATGCGCTCCGTCAGCGGCGAGGGGGTGGCAAGCATCTCGCGGTACCACCAGGCGCGCAGTTCGAGGCTGCGCCGTATTTCCTCCCTGAAGAGCGCCTGCTTTTCCTCTTCGCTCAGATCCTTCAGGCGTCGCGGCCAGCGTGGCGGCTCATCCACCCAGGTCGGCGGCGGCGTGCGTGCCCGGGATGTCGCCGCCGCCAGGATTTTCTCCACCGCCTCGCGCCGCGAAAGGCGGGCGGTGGCCTGGACTTCCGCCTCTGTCGGCGCGAAGCCGGTGCGCAGCAACAGGTGCTGGGCGTCGTCGTAGCCCATGCCGGCCGCAAAGGCCGCCAGGCTCCACCACGCCGTCACGAGGAGCAGCACGCGCGACAGGACCTGCATGCGTTGCCGCCGCGACATGTCAGTTGGCCGGCTGCTGCGGTGACGGGCGCTCGCCTTTGCGCGCCCGATGGGCCGCACGCAGCTCCTGGCGCGTCAACTGTCCGTCACCGTTGGCATCCAGCTTGTCGAAGTGCGGCGCCAGGCGGGGCAGGCCCCGCTCCACCTCCTCGCGGCTCAATTGGCCGTCCTGATTGGTATCGGCCGCATGCCAGCGCGCTTTGGCCCGCTCGGCGCGCTGTTGCCGCTGGGACGCATCCGGTGTGGCGCGGGCTGGGGTGGCGGATTCCGCCGCCAGCGCCGCCCCCCACACCAGCGCGAGACAGGCGAGCGCCACTTGTCCCAGCCTTCTCACGGCGGGTTTGCCCACGACCTCGAAGCGCAGCGGCTTACCTGCGCTGGGCGCGCGGACGCTTCTCGTCATCATGCTTCTCCTGGTAGATGTCGCGGGACAGGTCGTTGAGGTCCTGGTGCAGATCCTTGCGCTCCTCCCGGGTCAGGTGGCCGTCGGATTTGTAGGCGCGCTCTTCCTGGCGGATGTTTCTACGCTCCTGCATCAGGGAGCGGGTCTCCTCCCTCGTCAGTTCGCCCGAGCGCACCCCCTGACGAATGCGTTCGTCCTGCACATGCTGGCGGGCGTTCACGCCGGGGTCGCGGGGATGGTGGTGCCGGCGCGGCTCGGCAAAGGAAGAGGCGGATACCAGGACAAGGGAAACGAGGGCAAGGCTTAGCAGCTGTTTCATGGTCATCTCCTTTTTGCAGAGGGATCGAACGAGCCGGACGGTTGCATCCGGACGTTTCGCATTCTAGGCAAGTGGTGTAAACAAAACGTTGCGTCGGCCACCGGAATTGTAACGACTTGTTTCAATCGGCCTGCCATGCAACGAACGTTTACACCCTGCTTTCCCCCGCCGGCTCGTTCCCGTTAGCATTACGGCCATGAACCGTGCCGCAAAAAAGATCCTGGTGGTGGACGATGATCTGCGCCTGCGCGATCTGCTCTCGCGCTATCTGAGCGAACAAGGGTTCACCGTGGACACCGCCGCCGACGGGGCCGCCATGGACAAGCGTCTGGAACGGAGCCACTACGATCTGATGGTGCTGGACCTGATGCTGCCGGGTGAAGACGGCCTCGCCATCTGCCGCCGGCTCAGGGCCAGGGCGGAGCATTTGCCCATCATCATGCTCACCGCACGCGGCGACGAGGTGGACCGCATCATCGGCCTGGAGATGGGGGCCGACGACTACCTGCCCAAGCCCTTCAACCCGCGCGAACTGCTGGCCCGCATCCATGCCGTGCTGCGGCGCAGAACCCCGCTGCCCGCCAGCGCGCCGGAAGCGGGCGGGCAGATCCTCGTCTTCGGTCCTTACCGCCTGGATCTGTCGAAACGCCAGCTCAGCCGGAACGACGAGCCGATCAGCCTTACCAACGGCGAATTCGCGCTGCTCAAGGTGCTGGTCAAACATCCGCATCAGCCCCTGTCGCGGGAAAAGCTGATGGAATTGACACGCGGCCGCGAGCATGAAGCCTTCGACCGCAGCATCGACGTGCAGATCTCCCGGCTGCGCAAACTGATCGAACGCGACCCCGGCAACCCACGTTTCATTCAGACCGTCTGGGGCTATGGCTACGTCTTCGTCCCCAGCGAAGACGCCTGATCATGATCCTGCTGCCGCGCTCCCTGTTGTGGCGCACCGTGCTCCTCATGGCCCTGGTGATCATCGCCAGCCAGCTCATCTGGTTGGCGCTGGCCCGCCAGGCCGAGCGCGAGCCGCGCGCCAAGCAGATCGCGCACCAGGCGGCCGGCCTGGTCACTTTCACCCGCACCTCGCTGCTCGCCGTGCCGCCGGACAAACGGCGCTTCCTGTTGAGCGAGTTGTATGAGCGCGAGGGCATCCGCGTCTATCCCGTCGCGCCGGACGACATCCGCGCGCCCCTCCCCGAGCGCCCCCTGGCACGCCTGCTGGCGCGGGAAATCCGCCGCGAGCTGGGGCCCCAGACCCGGGTGGCGCTGGGTCTGCGCGGCATCCCCGGCCTATGGGTCAGCTTCGACATCGACGGCCACGAATACTGGGTGGTCGTACCCCGCCTGAGCACGATCGAGCACAGTCTGCCGCTGCGCTGGATCGGATGGGGCGTATTGAGCATGGGCATGGCCCTGGTCGCCGCCTGGTTCATCGTCTGGCGCGTCAGCCAGCCGTTACGGGCCCTGGCGGCGGCGGCCGAACAGCTGGGCAAGGGCGAGCAGCCCCCCGATCTGCCGGAGACCGGCCCGCAGGAAATCCGCGCCCTTACCCGCCGCTTCAATCAAATGAACCGCGATCTGGCGCGCCTCAACCGCGAGCGCACGGTGATGCTCGCCGGCGTCTCCCACGACCTGCGCACGCCGCTGGCGCGCCTGCGGCTGGCGGTGGAGATGCTGCGGGATCAGGTCGATGCCTCCCTTCACCGGGGCATGATCGAGGACATCGCCGATCTGGACGCCATCATCGGCCAGTTTCTCGCCTTCGCGCGCGGCGCGGAACAGGAGGCACCGAGGTCCACCGACCTCAATCAACTTGTGTCAGAACTCGCCGAGCGCTACCGCCGATCCGGAAAGCACCTCACCACGGTACTGGAACCCCTGCCCCGCTTGCGTCTGCGGCCGCTGGCGATGCAGCGGGCGATTGGCAATCTGCTCGACAATGCCTTCAAATATGGCGGCGATGAAGTGAGCGTGCAAACGAAGCACGCCGGCGGATTCGCCTTCCTCAGCGTACTCGACCGCGGTCCAGGCCTGGGTCCGGCAGAGGCCGCCATGGCAATTCAGCCTTTTGCCCGGCTGGATACCGCACGCGGCGAAACCAGCGGCGCCGGCCTGGGGCTGGCCATCGTGGACCGCATCGCGCAACTGCACGGCGGGCGCCTGGAATTGCTGCCGCGCGGCGGCGGCGGCCTGGAAGCGCGCATCACCCTGCCTTTGAGAGCGTAAGGCATGGCCGACTGCAACAGCTGGGACATCTTCTGCACCGTCATCGACAATTACGGCGATGCAGGGGTGAGTTGGCGGCTTGCCCGTCAGCTCGCGCAGGAATACGGCCACACCGTCCGCCTGTGGGTGGATCGTCTCGAGGTGCTGGCCCGGCTCACGCCGCAGCTCGATGCCGCACGCGCAAGCCAGCAGGTGGCGGGGGTGGAGGTGTGCCACTGGCCTTCCCCCTTCCCCGAGGTCGTGCCCCACGACGGGGTGATCGAAGCCTTTGGCTGCACCCTGCCGGAAACCTTCCTCGCCGCCATGGCCCGCCGCTCTCCGCCCCCCCTCTGGATCAATCTGGAATACCTGAGCGCGGAGGCGTGGGTGCCGCAGCATCATCTGATGGTGTCGCCCCATCCGCGGCTGCCGTTGACGAAATATTTTTTCTTTCCGGGATTCGGTGCCCACACTGGCGGGCTTTTGCGGGAGCGGGACCTGACACGGCAACGCGCCGCCTTTCAGGCCGACCCCGCGGCGCAGGCCGCCTTCTGGCAGCGGTGGGGGGTGGGCCCCGCCCGGCCGGGGGAGCGCCGCATTTCCCTCTTCGCCTACGAAAATGCGGCGGTGGCGGAACTTTTGCATGTCCTCGCCCATTCCGCCCGGCCGGTCACCTGCTTGATCCCCGAGGGACGCCTGCTGCCCCAGGTGGCTGCGGCGCTCATGCTTCCCCTGGCGCCCGGGCAGGCGGTGGAGCGGGGGATGCTGCGGGTCCAGGTCCTGCCCTTTCTGCCCCAGGACGAATACGACCGGCTGCTTTGGGCCTGTGATTTCAATTTCGTGCGGGGCGAGGATTCCTTCGTCCGCGCCCAGTGGGCGGCACGTCCCTTTGCCTGGCACATCTATCCCCAGGAGGACGGCGCGCACTGGAGGAAACTTGAAGCCTTTACCGCCGTCTATGTCAGCGGTCTTCCGCCCCAGGCGGCGAATGCCCTGAGCGCCCTGTGGCAGGCCTGGAATCGGCAGACGGGCGTCCGGGAGGCATGGCAGGCCTGCGAGGCGCATTGGGAAAGCCTCGCCCACCACGCCGCGGCCTGGGAGAAGCACCTGGCGGGGCAGCCGGATCTGGCGAGCCTCCTGGTGCAATTTTGCGGGAAGATGTTATAATTCAAAGTTTTTCAGACTCAGCCAAGGTCATTGAGGCAGCATGATGAAAACCGCACAGGAACTTCGCGCAGGCAACGTGGTGATGATCGGCAAGGATCCGATGGTCGTCCAGAAAGCCGAATACAACCGCTCCGGCCGCAATGCAGCGGTGGTCAAACTCAAGATGAAGAATCTGCTCACCGGTTCGGTGGCGGAGACAGTGTACAAGGCCGATGACAAGTTCGACGTGGTCATTCTCGAACGCAAGCCGGCGACCTACTCGTATTTTGCCGATCCCATGTACGTGTTCATGGACGAAAACTTCGAGCAGTACGAGGTCGAGGCGGACAACATGGGCGATGCCATCCACTATCTCGAAGACGGCATGCCGGTGGAGGTGGTGTTCTTCAACGGCAAGGCCATCTCGGTGGAGCTGCCCACCACCGTCATCCGGGAAATCACCACCGAGCCCGCGGTGCGGGGCGATACCACCGGCAAGGTGATGAAACCGGCGCGGCTTGCCACCGGCTTCGAGATTCAGGTGCCCCTCTTCTGCGAAAGCGGCGACAAGATCGAGATCGACACCCGCACCCACGAATACCGGCGCCGCATCACCGCCTGAATCCCGCCCACGCCAAAAAAGCCAGGACCACCTGGCTTTTTTTTTCGCCTATGGCCTTTGGCATATGCCAAAGGCCAGGCTGCGCGCCCTTTCATGGGCCGGTAACATCGGCGCGGTGCAATGACGCCGTTTGGGAAGAATGTCATGGAACCGACCGCAGAGACGTTGCCGGTGCAGGTGGAGGTGGGGATGGCCGCCAGCCCGGGCGTGCGCCTGAGCCTGCCCTCCCATGGGGAGATCCATCTCAGCATTGAAGAGGCACGGGCGCTTTCCCTCGCCCTTATCGCTGCCGTCAATCGCAAGGAAAGGGAGCAGGTGCTGCGCCACGCCCCGCTTAAGGGTGTCGCCCCTCACTCCGGCAAACGGTAGGGCGTCAAATCCATCTCCTGCGCCGCAATCACCGCTTCGGTGCGGTTGCGCACACCCAGGGTCTGAAAGATCGCCGCCAGATGAATCTTCACCGTTCCCTCGGTGATATCCAGGCGCCGGGCGATCACTTTGTTGGGTTTACCCTCCGCCAGCAGGGCTAGCACCTGCAACTGGCGCTCGGTGAGGCCGCGCGTGCTGCGTCGGCCGGCGGCTGCGGCGGGCTTGGTGGGCGCGGCTTCCATCGTCCCTTCGTAGCCGAGGAGCAGGGAAGGCAGATACACGCCCCCCGCCAGCACCAATTTGATGGCGCTCAACATCACCTGCGCCGTGGAGGACTTGGGGATGTAGCCCAACACCCCCGCGTCCAGGGCCTGCCTCACATCTTCCGGCGATTCGCTCGCGGACAGGACGATGACGGGGATCAGGGGATGGCGGCTGCGGAAAGTCCGCACGCCGGTGAGGCCGTCCATGCCCGGCATGTTGAGATCCAACAGCGCCAGGTCCAGATCGGGATTGCGCGCAGCGGCCTCGAGGGCGCCCGGATAGTCGGCGGCCTGCACCACGTCGGGCTCGGTGCCCAAGTCCTTGAGCACATGCAGCAGCCCTTCGCGGAACAGGGAATGGTCGTCGGCCAAGAGAATACGCATGGACCCCTCCTCATCCGCGGCCAACACGGGGTTGGCAAACGCCTGGATGATACTCCAGCCTCGCCGCCCCGAGGAATTCCAAATCGTCATGCAGCATCGTCCCGGCTGCGTCTAGAATAACCTCCGGTCAGCTCGCCTGAAAGGAAGTCCATGTCCCTTCGTCTGTCTTTGCGCCCCTTCGCCCTCGTCCTGGCCGCCCTGGTCGCCCTCACCGCGGTGCCACCGGCGGTGGCCGATCCGCCCCCCCACGCGCCCGCCCATGGCTGGCGCAAGAAACACGATCCCTACTACCTGGGCTATTACGGCAGCAAATGGCCCAAGGACTACGGCATTCTCGTCGGGCGCTGCGATTATTCCGCTGTGGGCGCGGTGCTTGGCGGCGTGGCGGGGGCTGTCATCGGTTCCCAGATCGGCAAGGGCGAGGGCCGCACGGTGGCCATTTTGGCGGGCACGGTGCTGGGTGCCATCATCGGCGCCAAGATCGGCCGCGACTGGGACGAGGTGGACCGCGCCTGCATCGGCCATACCCTGGAACTCGCCCCACCGGGACGCCGCGTCATCTGGCGTAATCCCCACACCGGCATCGACTACGTGGTGATCCCGGGGGAAAGCTTTCGCGCCGCCGAGCGGGATTGCCGGGAATTCACCGCCGAGCGTTATTTCGAAGGCCGGCGGGTGGTGGAGCGGGGGCGTGCCTGTCGCGATGAGGGCGGCGAGTGGCAGCTGATGTGACCCCTTGAGGCACTCGTGAGGGGCCCGTGGCTACCGGGCTGAGCACGGTTCTTTCCTATCACGCGCGCAGCAAACATCATTTCGGGCGCTATGCGGCGGGGCCCGGGGGGCTCGATTGGGCGACCCAGCCTGATCCTTTCCGGCGCTTTGCCGGCTGTCCCACGGTGGCGCTGCCTCTCCTCGAGGAGGCGGCGCTGCCCCTCCCCTTCGCTGAACTGGACCGAGCCCCCAGCAGGCCGCGCCCGCTTACCCTGGATGCCGTGGCGGCGCTCCTCGAGCTTGCCTTCGGCCTGAGTGCCTGGAAAGCCTACGGCAACACCCGCTGGGCCCTGCGCTGCAATCCCTCCAGCGGCAATCTCCATCCCACCGAAGCCTATCTCCTCGTCGAGGCCTGCCCGGATCTCGCCGGCGGTCTTTACCACTATGTCGCCAGCGACCATCTGCTGGAACGCCGCGCGCGGCTTGCCGGCACATGGCCCCTTCTGCCCGCCGGTTGCGTCCTCATCGGACTGACTTCCATCTTCTGGCGCGAAGCGTGGAAATACGGCGAGCGGGCCTTCCGCTATTGCCAGCATGACGCAGGCCATGCCCTGGTGGCGGTCCGTTACGCCGCCGCTACCTTGGGCTGGCAGGCGCGGCTTGTCGAAAGCGTGGCCGATGCTGAGCTCGCCGCCCTGTTGGGTATCGACCGCGCCGGGGATTTCCCGCAAGCCGAAGGCGAATACCCGGAGCTGCTCCTCCTCGTGGGCCCCGGTCCCCTTCCCGACGATCTGCCCCTCGCGCCCTTGATCGCCGCTCTGAAGGAGTGGGCGGGGCAGGCCAACCAGCTTTCGCCAAGCCACAAGCACGACTGGCCGGTGATCGGGGAAGTGGCCGAGGCCACCCGGAAACCGGCAACGCCCCCCTCGCTTTCGACGCCGCCTGCCCTGCCGCCGCCGCTTTCCTGCCCCACCCATGCGCCCGCCGTGCGCCTCATCCGCCAACGGCGCAGTGCCCAGGCCTTCGATGGCCACACCGCCCTGTCCCACGAGGGTTTTTATCGCCTGCTGGACAAGACGCTTCCCCGCCCGGCACTGCCACCCTGGGATGCCATCGGCTGGGCGCCACGCATCCATCTCGTCCTTTTCGTGCACCGGGTCGAGGGCCTTTCCCCCGGGCTCTATTGTCTGGCGCGGCGGGAAGAAGCCGTCACGCTTTTGCGTAAGACCCTTTCCCGGGAATTCGAATGGCAGGGGATCGCCGGCTGCCCCGCCCATCTCGCCCTTTTCCGCCTGCTTTCAGGCGACACCAGGGCGGTGGCCCAGGCGTTGGCCTGTCACCAGGACATCGCCGCCGACGGCGCCTTGAGCTTCGCCATGCTGGCGGAATTCGCCGACCCCTTGAGGGATCGGCCCTGGGTCTATCGGCAGCTCCATTGGGAAGCCGGCATGGTGGGGCAGGTGCTCTATCTGGAAGCGGAAGCCGCCGGCCTGCGGGGCACGGGCATCGGCTGTTTCTTCGATGATCCCACCCATGAACTGCTGGGCATCGGCGATGCCACCCTGCAAGACCTCTACCATTTCACTGTGGGCGGCGCCCTCCCCGATGCCCGTCTGAAGACCCTGCCCCCTTACGCCCACCTGCAACGCCCACCCGCCCGGCCGTAAGGCGCGCAGCTTGCCGGGATGACGACCGCGGCGGCTGTCGCTACCATAGCCGGAGGAGGAACCCCCATGAGCGACAAGATCCGCAAGACCCCCGAGGAATGGCAGGCACAACTCACCCCCGAGCAATACCGGGTCTGCCGGCTGAAGGGTACCGAGCCGCCCTTCAGCGGCGCCTACTGGGACCACCACGAGCCCGGGGTATACCGCTGCGCCTGCTGCGGCGAGGTGTTGTTTTCCTCGGACACCAAATTCGATTCCGGCACCGGCTGGCCCAGTTTCTGGGCGCCTGCCGTCGAAGAGAACATCGCCACCGAAACCGATTTCAGCCATGGCATGGTGCGCACCGAAGTCCTCTGTGCCCGCTGTGGCGCCCATCTCGGGCATGTCTTCGACGACGGTCCACCCCCCACGGGCCAACGCTATTGCATCAACTCGGTGGCGCTGAAATTCGAGAAGCGCTGAGAAACGCCCGGCGCCGCGCCAGCGGATCCTGCCGGTAGAAAAGCGAAAGCTGCGCATAGACCTCCGGATAGGTGGCCGCCAGCACCTCCGGCGTTTCGAAGAAGGCTTCGCTCATGACGGCGAAAAACTCCCCCGGCGTCTCCGCCCCATAGGGGTCGAGGGGCGTCTCTTCCCCGGCATTCACGCGCCGGCAGAAATCCGCGTAGGCCGCACCGAAGGCCTCGCTCCATGCCGTGTGACTCATGTCCCGGTGCAGGGGTGGAAAGCCGTTGACCTCCCCATTGAGCATGTCCAGCTTGTGGGCGAGCTCGTGGATCACCACGTTGTAGCCCGCAACACCGTGATCGCCCGCGGCATCGTGCCAGGACAGGATCACCGGCCCGCCGAGCCACGCCTCCCCCGTCATGGGCTCGCGCACGTGGTGCACCAGACCATCGTCATCCACGTATTCGTACTCGGGCACGAACTCATCGGGATAGACGATGATCTCCACCCAGCCCCGGTAATACTCGAGGCCGAGATTGAGGATGGGCAGGCAGGCCTGGATGGCGATGGAAAGGCGCATGCCATCGGTGAGGACAAGGCCCGCGGCGGCGCTGATCTGCTTTTCGTGCAAAAACAGCGTCACCCACTCCCGCAGGCGGTCAAGCTCCCCCTTGCTGAGCCCCGCAAGCAGAGGCAGTCGCGCCACGGCCTGCTGCCACTCCGTCTCCGGGATGGGGTGACGCGCCAGGATGCGCAGGCGCCGCCACGCTTTGAAGCGCGCCAGCATGACGGCTAGCGCCCCAGGTAATCCCGCTTGCCCAGCGCCACGCCATTGTGGCGCAGGATGGCGTAGGCGGTGGTGACGTGGAAATAGAAATTGGGCAGGGCCCGGTTGAGGAGGAACTCCTCGCCCCGGTAAGTGGTCACGGTTTCACCCCGGCGGATCACCACCTCCCGGTTTTCCGCACCTTCGAAATCGGCTGGGGAGAAACTCTGCAAATAGGCGATGGTCTTCCCCACGCGGGTCTTGAGGGCGGCGAAGTCCTGCTCGTCATTGGCGAATTCCGGTGCCTCGCGGCCGGTGAGGCGGGCGGCGGCGTTTTTCGCATGGTCACAGGCGAGTTGCACCTGTCTTATGAAGGGGAACATGTCGGGATAGAGGCGATCGCGCAGCAAGGCCTCCGGCTCGATGCCGTGGGCACTGCAATGGGCCGCCGCCTTGTCCAGTATGGCATCCAGATTGTGCAGCATGCGGGTGAGCGGCGGAATGGTCACCTGATAGACGGAAAGACTCATGTTACCTCCTTTCATCAATGGGAATTCACCTCTTCGCGGATGTCCCGGTTGATGCCCTCTATCGTGCCCGTTTTCGGCTCCCTGAGGAACAGACCGGGCGGCAATCCGCCTCCGCGTTTCCCGTGAGGCCGCAGCCCGCGCCGGGCCCATCGCCAAGGCGGTTTGCCTTGCGCCGGGGATGGGCTACCATGGCGGCGGTTTCCCCCACAGGCAGAAGACCATGCAGATTGGACCCCGCGAAATCGTCACCCCCTACCGCCCCATCCCCCTGGAAGTGCCGGAGGGGATGAAACCCAACGAGTTTTTCAACAGCACGGAAAACCTCAACGATCTGGTGCACAACAACGGGCTTCTGCGCAATCCCGAGGACCTTTTGCTCTACCGCAAGGCACTGGGGCACAGCAACGTCTTCGATGCCTCCATCATCTACAACACCTCCCAGCGCATCCTCGACCCCCTGGGCCGCCCGGTGCGCCGCACCCAGGTGCCGGAGCCGGTCAAGCAGGTGTGGAACCGCATGAACCAGATCATGATCGACTACATGCTGGAGCGGTACCCGGATCCCGCGCGTCACCTGGTGCTGGCGGGGGAGGCAAGCCTGGATGCCACCTGGCCCCTCACCTCCCCCGGTGTGCCCAGCATCCGCATGCTGCACAATCATTTCATCGTCTTCGACATGGCGGAGCTCGCCGCCGCGCCCCTGGCCGACCCCGACAATCCCAACCTCACCGACGGGGGTCAGCATTCCCTGTTCCAGGCCTACATGCGGGAGGTGTACCGCGCTTTTTTCGCCGAGCTGGATTTCCGCGTGCTTGAGCTGTGCGAGGGCGAGGGATGCCGGCTCGGCCTCACCGGTTATCCCCAGGGTCTGCCCAGCTGGCGGGTACGGGGCGGGGCCGCCGCCCTGCGGCAGGTCGCCTTCTGGAAGGATTACGACACCCTGCTCAAGGGGTTCCTCGATTTCTACCGCACCTTCTTCGGTCAGGTGAGCACGCGCAACTCCCCGCCTCCCCGTGACCTTTACTTCCCCGAGCTGGTGGAGGAAAAGCTGCTGTTCGACAACGATTTCCTCAAGACCGCCAAGATGGTGCGCGACCGCTGCATCCGCGATGCCCGTTACGCCAATTCCATCCGCTGGCAGCCGGCCTTCAAGCAGCTCATCTACCGTAACGACCGGGGCGAACTCATCGTCACCATTAGCCAGAATTCCATCGGCAATGCCATCACCGAGCTTCTGGGGGTGGTGGTGCGGCGGGTGCCGGATGCGGAAGCCTACGCCCGCTTCGAGCCGCGCCTCATCGAACAGCTCCTCGAGGTGCGCCGCCGGCTGGTGGAAGCGGACCTTGGCGAACCCATCGCCACCCCCTACTGGGGGACGGATTAGCCCCTGCCCAAGGCTTGCGCCTGGTCGTTCCTCCCCGGGCTTCCCCCAACCATCCCTGCTGGCAGCAGGGGAAAGGGCTGCTATATTGGGACGAGGAAACGCTTCACGTTGTGTCACCCTAACCACGAGGAACCACCATGATCCGCAATCCCCTTGACGTCTCCACCCTGGTCACGCCGCGCCTGTCCGCCTTCCTGGAGCGGCTGGTAAACGATCCCGATGCCGACGAACCCCCCACCTTGGGCACGGCGCGGGACTATCTCATGGGTCTTCTGCCCCCATCGATCAGCGAAGCGGAACGGCTGCACCATTTCGACGTGAGCGAATCCCTGCTGGATGAGCTCAACACCCTCATCGAGGAATACGGCGCCGATGCCCCCGCCGCCGATTTCGTGCGCGCCACGGCGAGCGAGGCCCTGTCGCGGGTGATCGAGACAGTGGTCAACGACGAGAACCGGGAAGGCCCGCCCACCCTGGAAACGGTGCGGGAAGCCATCGTCGAGGGACTGGGCGCCCGTCTGGTGGGGGAAGGGGTGCTGGACGAGGATGAGGACGAGGGGCTCCTGGAGGAGATCGACGGACTGATCGACGAATACGGCCCCGATGCCCTCGCGGAAAATTTCGTCCGTTACGAGTAGGAGACCCCATGGCGAACACCAACACGCCCGGCGTAACCTGGCGTGGCCTGCCCCTGGAAGCCCGCGAAGCCATGATCCGCGAGGCGGCCTATTACCTCGCCGAGCGGCGCGGCTTCGCCCCGGGGCATGAGCTCGACGACTGGCTGGCGGCGGAAGCCGCCATCGACCGCGACCTGCCGCCCCCTGCCGCGGAAGCACCGGGGCCAATCCAACAAAGCGGCGTGGTGGGCAACGCCACCGACGAGGCCCTCAAGCGCCTGGTGCGCCAACACCCGCAGAAGGCCATTGCGCGCGTCGAGGGCGTCGAACCGGAGCTTGCGCCGCCGCGGGAATGAAGGCGTCGGCGCCGCCCCATGAAGACCGCTGAGGTCTGCCTGCTCGCCCCCCGCGCCGGGCGGGCGCTGGCCGAAGGCATCGCAGCCGAGCTGGGTGTGGCCCTCTGGCCCCTTGAGGAGCGCGAGTTCGAGGACGGCGAGCACAAGAGCCGGCCTCTGGCGAGCGTCCGCGGGCGGGATGTCTATGTCGTCCAGTCCCTTAACGGGGATGCCGGCCAAAGCGTCAACGATCGCCTGGTGCGCCTGCTCTTCCTCCTTAGGGCGCTGAAGGACCTGGGCGCGGCACGGCTGACGGCCGTGCTCCCCTATCTCGCCTATGCCCGCAAGGACCGGCGCACCCAGCCCCGCGATCCTGTGAACAGCCGTACCCTGGCCCAACTCCTGGAGGCGGTGGGCACCGATCGCGTCCTCACCGTGGACGTCCACAACCTGGCCGCCTACCAGAATGCCTTCCGCATCCCCGCCGAACATCTGGAGGCCCGCCCCCTGTTCGCCGCCCATCTCGCGCCCCTGCTCGCCGGCGAGGAAATCTGTGTCGTCTCCCCGGACGCAGGCGGCGTGAAGCGCGCCGAAGCCTTCCGCCAGACCCTGGCCCGATGGCTTGCCCGACCGCCCACCGCCGCTTTCGTGGAAAAATACCGGGCGCAAGGCGAGGTCTGGGGGAAAACCGTGGTGGGCGAGGTCGCCGGCCGCCTCGCCGTCCTGATCGATGATCTGGTGGCAAGCGGTACGACGCTAAGCCGCGCCGCCCGCGCCTGCCGGGCGGCCGGTGCCCGGCGCGTGCTTGCGGTGGCCACCCATGGCGTCTTCACCCCTGCCGCCGGAGAGGCGCTGGCGGAACCGGCCCTGGAAGGCCTTTTCATCACCGACACCGTTTGCCCGCCCCGCCCCCTGCCCCCCGCCGTGGCGAACAAGGTGAGCACCCTCTCCATCGTTCCCCTGCTCGCCGAGGCCATCCGGCGCCTGGCCGGCGATGGCAGCCTGTCGGACTTGCTGGAATCCCCGCCCGCGGGCTCGTCAGCACCCGCGCCATCGTGGCCGCGGTGAGGGCGCAACGGGGCATGGCGGCGCAACTCAACCCGACTTCGCCCGGCGCTTCTAATTGAGCACGGCATCGGCCGCGGGTGCACCCACCCCCGGACAGCGAACGCTACCCGGAGTCGGCACCTGCTTTACCTGGTTAGGTTTTTCGCAACAACCAACCGGAGGAAAACATGAGTGGATTCATCGAGGAATTTCGCGAATTTGCCATCAAGGGCAACGCAGTGGATCTGGCCGTCGGTGTCATTATCGGCGGGGCATTCGGCAAGATCGTCGATTCGGTAGTGGGCGATCTGATCATGCCGATCGTCAGCATGTTCTTCGGTGGGCTGGATTTCAGCAACTATTTCATCCCCCTGTCGGGCCAGACTGCGACCACACTGGCCGAGGCCAAGAAAGCGGGCGCCGTCTTCGCCTACGGCAATTTCATCACCGTCCTGCTCAACTTCCTTATCCTCGCCTTCGTCATCTTCCTGATGGTCAAGCAGGTGAACCGTCTCAGACGTAAAGAAGTTGCGGCGCCGGCTGCAGCGCCTCCGACGCCGGAAGAGGTGATCCTGCTGCGCGAAATTCGCGATTTGCTGAAGAAATAAACCCGCCGAGGTCAAGCGGGTGGGGGAGAGCCTTTCCGGGCTCGCCCAGGAGGTGCGGGACCACGACCGGCGGCTGACCCGCCTGGAAACCAAGTGGGAGACCGCCATGGAACTGGCAGGGATGAGAAGCGCGCAAGGCCGCCGGCTCAAGCCGCCCCAGTGAACCCGGGGGAGGGCCTGGGATGCGCTTTCCCTGAATGCACGGGAAAACGAGAAAGACCCCTTTGTCACCGACTGGAACTGGCGGCCCGGGCAACCAAGTCCTTGGATTCGAAGAGGACCAGATCGTCGTTCCCGAACCTTCAACCGGAACTGATCCTTTAGGCCCGGGATGTCCCGCAGGCCTTGGGGCCACTGGCCGCCCGGCGGCGAGCCCGTATGGGGCTGAGCGCCGCCGAAAGGATGGGCTCGATCAGGGCTTTCTTCCCGCTCCTCTTTTGTCTTGCGCGGCATACATGCTCCGTTCGCTTCCATTGCATGTTATGCCTCAGACAAGAATTTGCGCCAGGCTCCCTCTGTCGGACTTGCGGGCTCCCGCCTGAACCGGCCCCGCCTGCGGCGGGAGATTCCCCGGCAGCCGACAGGGAGAAACCGCGCCACCCGGGCCATGGTCCAATGGCAGCCCCCCCAAACCCAAGGAGGAGAACATGAACGACACCCGCCGCTACGCCTACATCCTCATTCTCATCGGCGCGGTGGCCGCCGCCTGGGCCGCCCTGCTGCCCCATTACGAGGCCGGCTTCCATCTGCGCGTCAGCATTCTTTTCGGCCTGCTTCTGCCCTTCGTTGCCTATGGCAGCCTCATCGAGAGCCTGCGGCCGGGGTGGCTCCTTGCCATCGGGCTGGTCATCACCGCCGTCATGGTGGCCGCAGTGGTGGCGCAACGGGGCATGGCGAAGGAGCCCGCCGGGGAGCTTTCCGCCTACGCCCTTCCCCTCGTCGTGTGTGCCATTGTGCTGCCGGTGGCCTATTTCCTCGGCCGGCGCAACACCCCGTAAGTCGCCCGGCCCGCCGGCCGGGTTTTCATTTATGCTTGCGCTTTCGTGCTGCGCCCCGTTAGCGGGCCTGGCAGGCGGTGGGGCCGTTTCTCCGGCACCGCCCACGGGGCAGTCGTTCCCATGCAGATCACGCTGGCCGAACTCATCGTCCGCTTCTTTCAGCGCCTCGGCGTGGGGCGGGTCTTCGGCCTGCCCGGCTCCCACATCCTGCCCGTGTACGACGCCCTCTATGGCGCTTCCCTGCCCACCGTGCTCGCCAAGCACGAACAGGCGGCCGCCTTCATGGCCATGGGCTTTGCCCGCGCCACCCGAGGCATCGGCGCCTGCATCACCACCGCCGGCCCCGGTGCCACCAACCTGGTGACGGCGATCGCCAGCGCCTACGCCGACCGCCTGCCCATCCTCGCCATCACCGGCGAAGCGCCCACCTACATCTTCGGCAAAGGGGGTCTGCAGGAAAGTTCCGGTGAAGGGGGCAGCGTGGATCAGGTGGCCCTCTTCGCCGGCATCACCCGCTATCACCGGCTGGTGGAGCGTACCGACTATCTCGCCAACGTGCTGATCCAGGCCACCCAGTGTCTGCTTGGCGACCCCCCGGGGCCGGTGGTGCTGAGCCTGCCCTTCAATGTGCAGAAGGAGCCGGTGGAGGCAGCCATCCTCGATGACATCGCCTTCACCGCGCCGCGCCGCCGCTTGCCGCCGGAGGCGGAGGCGGTGCGCACGAGTGCGGCGATGATCGCCGAGGCGCGACGACCGATGATCATCGCCGGCCATGGCGTGATCCGCGCCGGTGCCCAGGCGGCGCTGGCGCGGCTCAGCCAGCGCCTTGCGCTGCCCGTGGCCACCAGCCTCAAGGCCAAGGGCGCCGTCGATGAACGCGGAAAGCTGGCCCTGGGCAGCCTGGGCGTGACTTCCGGTGGCCATGCCCTGCGTTACCTCAAGGAAGAGGCAGACCTGGTGCTGATTCTGGGGGCGAGCTTCAACGAGCGCACGAGCTACGTCTGGGACCGGGAACTCCTGGCCGGCAAGAAGCTCATCCAGGTGGACAGCGACATGCACCAGCTCAACAAGGTGTTGCGCGCCAACCTGGTGATCCAGGCGGATCTCCTGAGCTATCTTGACGCCCTGGAGGCGGCGGTGCAGGACCTGCCGCCGAAGCAGACACCGGACATTCCCGCCTTCATCGCCGCCAACCAAAGACGCCTCGATGCGGCGGGCGAAGCCGTCTTCGATGGGCGTTTCGATCACGTGCGCGCCTTCTTCGCCTGGCTGGAGAAAAGGTTTGCCGAAGGCATTGCGATCTTCGATGACAACATCGTCTTTGCCCAGAGTTTCTATCGCGTCAAGGCCGATGACCGCTTCCATCCCAACACCGGCATTTCTTCCCTGGGCCACGCCATCCCTGCCGCCATCGGCGCCGCCTTCGCCCTCAGGCACCCCGTCTTCGCTCTGCTCGGTGACGGCGGTTTCCACATGTGTGCCATGGAGCTGATGACCGCGGTGCATTACGGTCTGCCCCTCAATGTGGTCCTCTTCAGCAATGGCACCATGGGTCTCATCCGCAAGAACCAGCAACACCTCTACGGCGGGCGCTTCATCGACTGCGATTTCCCCAACCCGGATTTTGCCCTGCTGGCGCGTGCTTTCGGCCTTCGCCATTGCCGCATCGAAGGCATGAGCGACCTTGCCCGGCTCGATACCCTCGACTATCGCCACGGGGTGAATTTCATCGAAATCGCCGTCCCCCGCGACGCCTACCCCAACTATTCCTCGCGCCGCTAGTCATGCCATCTGGCCGCACCAGAGCGCTCGCCGCCTGTGTCCAACACCACGCAGCACGGCTGCCGGAGCTGGCCGCCCTTGGCACGCGGCTTGCCACCCTCGGCGATGCCCCGGCGGAAAGGCTGCTGCCCCTTTATGAAGCTGCGCTGCCTGTCTTGGAAGCGGCCCTGTGGCCAGCGCCGCCGGCCTTCGACACCCTGCTTGCGGATTTCCAGGCCCTCCATCGGGAGCGGGAACGACTCATCGCCGAATGCGGCAGCGATGACCGCCACGATTTCGTCATCGGCATTCCGGTGGCGGACCGGCCGGCCCATCTGCGGGCCTGTCTGGAAAGCATCTACCAGGTGTGTCTGCGCTACGACTACGGGGGCAGGAAAGAAGGCCGCTGGCACAAGGTGCGGGTGATCGTCGGCGAGGACAGCGCAGCCGAAAGCCATCGCCAGGCCCATCGCGACCTTGTCCGGGAGTATTCGGCCAGGGGCCTTAACGTGCACCATCTGGATTTCGATGAACAGTACGCCCTGCTCGATTCCCTGCCCGCCACCCTGCGCCCGCGCCTTGGCCGGCTGCTCACCACCCAGCCGCGGGAGCATTTCCATCACAAGGGCCAGGCCGCCAACCGCAACCTGCTCTATCTCAAGTTCCGCGAGGTGGGCCGCCCCGGGCGCACCCTCTACTACCTCCTGGACAGCGACCAGTCGCTGTGCGTCAACCGCATCACCCCCGACGGCATCCAGGCCGTCTACGCCATCCCCTACTTCCACGTCCTGGACCGCATATTCCGCGAGCATGACATCTGGCTTTTGAGCGGCAAGATGGTGGGGGACCCGCCGGTCTCACCGGCGGTCATGGCGGTCAACTGCGTGCAGGACATCACCCATTTCTTCCGCCGGCTGGCGAATGTCGATCCCCAAGCCCCCTGCAGCTTCCACGCCACCTCTGGCGAGGCGGCGGGCGGTGCGAGCTACCACGACCTGGCACGGCTTTTCGGCTTCACCCCGCCCGCCTCGCCCGTCGAATACCTGTGTGAACTCACCGGACCCCACGACCATATGGCGTGTCTCAGCGCCCTGGGCGCACGGCTCAACCGTTTCTTTCAGGGGGAGCACCCGACGCGTCACACCCATTTCGTCTATGGCGAGGGGCTCGACCGCGTAAGTCCGGCGCGCACCGTTTATCCCGGTAACTATGTGGCGCGCCACGAAGGCCTGCGCTACATCATCCCCTTTGCCCATCTGCGTCTGCGCATGTCCGGCCCCACCGCCGGCCGGCTCATCGCCGCCGAAATCGGCGCCCGCTTCGCCACTTGCAACCTGCCCAACCTCCACCGGCGCAATAGCGGGAAGACCGATTTCCGGCCCGGGGTGGAAATCCACGCCGAACACATCGACCTTGCCGACGAATTCGAGCGTCAATTCTTCGGTGACCTCATGCTCTTTTCCGCGGAGGCCCTAGTGAAGGAAGCCGACGTGCGCCAACCTTTTCCGCGGTCCCTGGTGGAAGCGGTGGTGGCCCGCAAGGAGGCGGAGCTCCTCGCCCTCTATGGCGAGAAGCACGCCACACTCGAAAGGGAACGGGCGAACCTCATGCACGCGGTGTTCGAAAGCGGCGGCTGGTGGCTGAAAGCGTCGCCCCTTGCCCCAACCCTCGCGGAGGTGCGGCGGTTTCTCGCCAACCTCGCCCACAACTTCGGCGATGGCGCGGCAGGCTGGCTGGCCATCCAGTCACCCCACCACCGCGCCCGCCGCCGGGCGCAGATCATCGATGCCCTGGTGAACTACCGCGCTGAACGGGATGCCTGGGACAGCCTCTTTCCGCCCGCCCCCGCGCCTTAGTCGGCCAGACACACCCTGGCGGCGTGGCGGATGAGGCGGGCGCGGCAGCTTGCGTAGGTCTCCTCCGCCTCCGCCAGGAGGTCGGCGGGCAACAGCCCTTGCGGTATCTGCCGCGCCGTGCGTTCGATACGGCCGGAGGCAATGCGGGGAGAGCTGTCCCCGGCGCCCGGCTTGCCGGTCAGAGGGAAAAGCTGGTATTCGTTGGAAAGGGGCGTGGCCAGCCCAAGTAAGCCGCCAAGCCAAGCCAGCAGCGTCTCCGGTGCCCGCTGCCAGAGCTCCGCATCGAAATAGACATAGCGCCCCGGAAAACGCTCTGCAAATTGGGCCAGGGTGGCAAGCCGCGCACGGTAATAGGCCGCCGCCCCCGCCGGCTCGGCGTAGGGGTGTTCCCCACTTTTTGCCGCGAACAACTCCACAATGCTCGCCAGGGTGGGGGCAGGCGGGCGCAGCGAGAGCAAAAGTTTGAGCTCGACCGGCCCAAGTCGCGCCGGCTCGATGGGATAGTCGTCGTGCAGGATTTTGTCGAAGAGATAGCGGCTGCCTGCTTTCAGCGTGTGATGGCGACAGAAGCACTCCCGCTGCCGGTCCAGGCTGGCCGCATCCTCATAACGCAGGTGCATCTCGTAATAGCCGTTGATCTCGGGATGCGAGCCCAGCACATGACCCGCCAGGGTGGTGAAGGCGCGCATGTGGCTTACGAGAAAAATCCGGCCGTAGCGGTCAGGCACGTGGGTTTCCTTTGAGAGGCACAGGCGCCACGCCCTTTCCCGGCGTCGGTGCCTGCGTTATTCTGCTGCCATGGATCGTACACTGGAACACGCCGTGAGCGCGGCGGAAAGCGGCGACTGGCACCTCGCCCATCGCATCGTGCAGGAAAGGAACGATCCCCTTGCCTGCTGGTTGCACGCCATCCTGCACAAAATCGAGGGGGATGCCTGGAACAGCCGCTACTGGTACGCGCGCACGGATCACCGCTACGAGGATTTCGCCGACCCCCGGGAGGAGCTGGCGGCACTGCGGCGCGCCCTCGAAGGAAACGGCGCGTGAAGGGCCCCGCCGGCAGGCGCATGCCTGCGCAAGGCAGGGCGTGGTGTAAGCAAAAAGCCACCCGGAGGTGGCTTTTTGTCTGGCGTCCCCACGGGGATTCGAACCCCGGTTACCGCCGTGAAAGGGCGATGTCCTAGGCCTCTAGACGATGGGGACTAAACGCTGTGCTTAGTCGGTTGTCATTTTCTGGTGAGCTGGGTGGCCGCGACGCCGAAAAGCATCAGCGCAAACCCCAGCGGGACCAGGCTGATCCACGGCCCGGCGTCGGCTTCCCTCCCGGCGGCCAGTTCGGCAAAGCCAACCACCAAACCGGCGGCGGTGGCCAGGATGCCGACCCAAACCGAGATGACGCCTAGCCGGTGCACCGTGTCTCACAATCTGGTGGAGATGAGCGGGATCGAACCGCTGACCTCTTGCATGCCATGCAAGCGCTCTCCCAGCTGAGCTACACCCCCAGAAAGCGCGCCATTATAGGGAGCGAAGGCACGCTTGTAAAGCCTTTGTGGGCGCGGTTTAAGGGAAGTTCCACCGGCGCGGGCGGCGTTAGGCCATGCCCTCGCCCTGCAGGCTGCGCCGCGCCACGCGCACGCCGCGCACCCCGGCCAGCACGGCCAGCAGGCGCTGCAATTGCTCCAGATCGCGCACTTCCACCGTGAGCCGCAGATCGGTGAGGCCGCCCCCACTCACCGCGTTCACCCCCAAGGGGTTGATCTTTTGCGCGGCGAGCGCCGCCAGCACATCGCGCAAAAGACCCGGGCGGTCGCTGCCCCGCACCAGAAGCTCCACCGCGTGCAGCGTATCCGCCCCGGTATCCCAGCTCGCCGCGAGCAGCCGGCCGTTGTCCCGGCCTTCGAGACGGCGCACGTTGGGGCAGTCCTGGCGATGCACGACGGCTCCCCGCGCCCGCGTAAGATAGGCGACGATGGGATCCGGCGGCACCGGCCGGCAGCATTTGCCGTAAGTCACGGGGAGGTTGCCCACACCTTCGATGAGGACATCGCTTCCGCCGCGCCTTGCCGGCTGCCGACGCGCAAGCGGCGGGCTTTCCCGCTGCGGGGCCTCGGTGAGACTGCGGATGGCCTGCTCCACCTGGATTTGCCGGTAATCGCCACGCCCCAGGGCGGCGAGAAAATCCTCCAGGCGGGAATGACCGAACTTCTGCGCAAGTTTCTCCTGGTTGATCCCGCCAACCCCAAGCCGGGTGAGCTCCCGTTCCAGCACCTCCCTGCCCTGGGCGACGTGCGCCTCGTGGTTTTGCGCGTTGAACCACTGGCGCACCTTGGCCCGCGCCCGCGCCGTGACGAGGTAGTCCGCCGACAGCCAGTCGCGGGAAGGCCCGCCCTGTCTAATGGTGAGGATTTCCACCCGCTGCGCGTTTCTGAGTTTGTAGTTGAGGGGCACGATTTGGCCATCCACCTTGGCGCCACGACAGCGATGCCCCAGCTCGGTGTGCACGGCGTAGGCGAAATCGAGGGGCGTGGCGCCCTGGGGAAGGTCGATCACCTTCCCCTGCGGGGTGAGCACATAGACCCGGTCCCGGAACAGCTCTGTCTTGAACTGCTCCACCCATTCGCCCGCATCACCGCCGCTGGCGGCCACCTCGTCCCGCCAGGCCAGGAGTTGGCGCAGCCACGCGATCTTTTCGTCGAAGCCCTGGCTGGGTCGGCTGCCTTCCTTGTAACGCCAGTGAGCGGCGACCCCGTACTCCGCATGGCGGTGCATTTCGTGGGTGCGAATCTGCACCTCCAGCGCCTTGCCCTCGGGACCGATCACCGCGGTGTGCAGGGAACGGTAGTCGTTGGCCTTGGGGTGGGCGATGTAATCGTCAAATTCGCCGGGAATGGGCTGCCACAGGCCGTGCACGACGCCGAGCACGGCGTAGCAGTCCTTGACGTCGTTGACCAGCACCCGCACTGCCCGCACGTCGTACACCTGTTCGAAATCGAGATTTTTAAGCTTCATCTTGCGCCAGATGCTGTAGATGTGCTTGGGACGGCCGGTGACTTCCGCGGCAATGCCGGCACGGGCCAGCTCCTCCCGCAGGATGTCGATGACGCGGGCGATGTATTGCTCGCGGTCGAGCCGCCGCTCATCCAGCAGCCGCGCAAGACGCCGGTAGAGCTCCGGCTCCAGGATGCGCAGGGCGAGGTCTTCCAGTTCCCACTTGAGCTGCCAGATGCCAAGACGGTTGGCGAGCGGCGCGAAAATCTCCTGCGCCTCCCGCGCCAGCCGGAGGCGGGAAGGGTGCTCGCTTTTGACCAGCTCCCGCAAAAGTTGTACCTGTTCGGCGAGGATGATGAGGACGACGCGGATGTCCTCCGCCATGGCCAGCAGCATCTTGCGCAGCGCTTCGGCCTGGCTTGCGGCAGCCTGCCCGCCCTCTTTCACCGTGAGGTCCATGCCAGCACGGTGCACCTGGCCCATGCGGCTCACCCCCTCGACGAGGCGCAGGATGTCACGACCCAGTTGCTCGCCGATGACCTCCGGCGCCACAAGACCCCTTTCCAGCGCCGGAGCGAGCAGGGCCGCCGCCACCGCCTGGTGGTCGAGCTGCAGCGCCGCAATCACATCGGCCACCGCCAGGGCATGCTGGAAAGTCTCGCCGCCCTCGGCCTCAGCGTAAGCCTGCCGCGCCAGCGCGAAGGCCGTGGCCAGCACCTCCCGCCCCGCCCCTTCGTAACCGTGGGCGGCAAGCCACGCTTCCGGCGAGGAAAGCGGGCCGGGCAAGGGTCTTCGAGCCGTGGAAACCATGATGGGATTATCCCAGAAGGGCGCAAGGGGCTGTGCTAGACTCGGCCGGTGAGACCGGTGCAAAGCCCCCCATGTTCCGCCGCTGCCTGCCCCTCTTCGTGTTTTTCCTTGTCAGCGCCTGGCTCGCGGCAACCCAGGCGTTTGCCGCCGATCGCCTGGTGCGCATCGGGGTGCTTGCCCACCGCGGCAAGGAGGAAGCCATCCGTGACTGGACGCCCACCGCCCACTACCTGACGCGGCAGATTCCCGGTTTCACCTTCGTCATCGTGCCCCTCACCAACGATGACATCGGTCCCGCGGTGGAATACCGGGAGGTGGAATTCGTCCTCACCAACCCGGGCTCCTACGCGGAGCTGGAATATCTCTATGGCATCACCCGCATCGCCACCCTGAAAAGCCCCACCCCCCACGGCGGCCTGAGCCGCTTCGGCGCCGTCATTTTCACCCGCGCCGACCGCAAGGACATCCGCACCCTGGCTGACCTGCGGGGCAAACGCTTCATGGCCGTGCACCCCAATGCCTTCGGCGGCTGGTGGCTGGCCTGGCGGGAGCTCAAACGCCAGGGCATCGAACCGGAGCGTGACCTGCGGGAACTCACCTTCTCCGGCTTTCCCCAGGACCAGATCGTCTATGCCGTGCGCGACGGCCGCACCGACGCCGGCACGGTGCGCACGGGTGTGCTGGAAAGCCTCGCCGCCGCCGGCCGCATCAACCTGCGGGAGTTGCGTATCCTCAACCCCCGCCAGGTGGAAGACTTCCCCTACCTGTTGAGCACCGAGCTCTATCCGGACTGGGCCTTCGCCGTTCTGCGCCACACCCCGGACGCGCTCGCCCAGCAGGTGGCCATTGCCCTGCTCAAAATGCCGCCCGACGACCCCGCAGCGCAGGCGGCCGGCTATTCGGAATGGACGGTCCCCCTCGACTATCACGCCGTCCATGAGCTCATGCGGGAGCTTTCCGTCGGCCCCTACAGCCGCAACGGCAAAACGGATTACGCCCGGCTGCTCAAGCAGAACCAGGGCTTGCTTGCCGGGCTTGGCCTCGTGCTCCTCGTGCTTGCCGCCGCCTATCTCTACACCCTGCGCGTCAACCGCCGGCTGCGGGCGGTGCAACGGCATCTCGAGGCGGAGATCGAACAACGCCGCCAATTCGAGGAGGCGCTGAAAAAAGCCCGCGACGAGCTTGAGCTCAAGGTGGCGGAGCGCACCGCAGAGCTGGAAAGAATCAACGAAGAGCTGGAAGCCCGCGTGGCGCGGCGCACCGCCCAACTGCTCAAGGCCATGCAGAAGCTGGAAGCCGGCATGCGCCGGCCGGGCAATGGTCAGTAAGGCGTTCAGGCGACGTTTTCCAGCCGCGCCGCACGCCGGCGTTCGTGTTCCTTGAGATGCCGCTTGCGCAGGCGGATGGACTGGGGCGTGATTTCCACCAGTTCGTCGTCCTCGATGAATTCCACCGCCGCCTCCAGGGTGAGCCGGATGGGTGGGGTGAGACGCACCGCCTCATCGTTGCCGGAAGCGCGGATGTTGGTGAGTTTCTTGCCTTTGATCGGATTCACCACCAGGTCGTTGTCGCGGTTGTGAATGCCGATGATCATGCCCTCGTAGAGCTTGTCACCGGGGCTCACAAACAAGCGGCCGCGGTCTTCCAGATTCCACAGGGCATAGGCAACCGCTTCGCCGTTTTCCTGGCTGATGAGCACCCCGTTGCGGCGGCCCGGGATGTCCCCCTTCACCGGCCCGTATTCGTCGAAGACGTGGGCCATGATGCCGGTGCCGCGCGTGAGCGTCATGAATTCGGCCTGGAAACCGATGAGACCCCGCACGGGAATCCGGTATTCCAGCCGCACGCGGCCATTGCCATCGGGCTGCATTTCCACGAGATCGCCACGCCGCCGTCCCAGCTCCTCCATCACCGCCCCCTGGTGCGCCTCCTCCACGTCGAGGGTCACGAGCTCATAGGGCTCGCATTTGACGCCGTCGATTTCCTTCATCACCGCCCGTGGCTTGCCCACGGCCAGTTCATAGCCCTCGCGGCGCATGGTCTCGAGGAGGATGGTCAGATGCAGCTCCCCCCGCCCGGAAACGAGGAAGACATCGGCATCGGCGCTGTCCTCCACCCGCAGCGCGACATTGGTGAGCAGCTCTTTGTGCAGCCGCTCCCGGATCTGCCGGCTGGTAACGAATCTGCCCTCGCTGCCCGCCAGGGGTGAGGTGTTGACCTGAAAGGTCATGGTGAGCGTCGGCTCGTCCACTTGCAGCAGGGGCAGCGGCCGCGGCGTTTCGCGATCGGTGATGGTGAGGCCAATGCCAATCTCCTCCAGCCCGGTGACGAGCACGATGTCGCCGGCCTCTGCCTCCTCCACCGGCACCCGCTCCAGGCCGCGGAAGCAAAACACCTGGTTGACGCGCCCCGGTTTCGCCACACCCCCGGGACCTGCCACCAGAGCCACCTGTTGTCCCGGACGCAGCCGTCCGTTGTTGATGCGCCCGACACCGATGCGGCCGACGTAATTGGAATAGGAAAGGGCGGCGATTTGCAGTTGCAGGGGTGCGTCGCGATCACCGCCCGGTGGTGGCACGTGTTGCAGCACCGTCTCCAGAAGCGGCCGCATGTCGGACGAAGGCCGGCGAGAATCGAGGGTGGCCTGGCCATGCAGGGCGGAGGCATAGACCACGGGGAAATCGAGCTGCGCCTCAGTGGCGCCAAGCCGGTCAAAGAGATCGAAGGTCTGGTTGACCACCCAGTCCGGACGGGCACCCGGCCGGTCCACCTTGTTGACGACGACGATGGGTGTAAGACCCAAAGCCAGCGCCTTCCTGGTCACGAAACGGGTCTGCGGCATGGGCCCTTCCACCGCATCCACCAGCAGCAGCACGCCATCCACCATGCCCAGCACCCGCTCCACCTCGCCGCCGAAATCGGCATGGCCCGGGGTATCGACGATGTTGATGTGCACACTTTGGTATTCGATGGCCACGTTCTTGGCAAGGATGGTGATGCCGCGTTCCCGTTCCAGGTCGTTGCTGTCCAGGACCCGCTCGCCCACCTGCTGATGGGCGGCAAAGATGCCCGCCTGTTGCAGCAGCTTGTCCACGAGCGTGGTCTTGCCGTGATCGACGTGGGCGATGATGGCGATGTTGCGAAGGGCGCGGGACATGGTATAGACCTGACTTTCGGCAAAGAAAGGGGCGTGATTCTAGCACGGCCGGGCAGAAGTCCCGTCGCGGCCAGCGCAGATTCCCTGCATTGACCCCGGACGGGACGGGTGCCAGAATGCCAGCCTCTTCCCGTGAGGCGCGCCATGCCGGACGCCGCAACATTGCACCGGATTCTGGTGCAGGCCCTGTGCGATCCCCGTTGTTATCCCCATCCGGTGGACCGGGTGGAGGTGGTGGAGACCCACGTCTCCAGTGTGCTGCTTGCCGGCGACTTTGCCTACAAGATCAAGAAGCCCTATGACCTGGGCTTCCTCGACTTCACCACCCTGGCCGCGCGCAAGCATTATTGCGAGGAGGAGCTGCGGTTAAACCGCCGCTTTTCGCCCGACCTCTACCTCGACGTGGTGCCCATCACCGGCCGCCATGAAGACCCGCAGCTCGGTGGATCGGGCCCGGTGATCGAATACGCCGTCCGGATGCGGCGCTTCCCCCCGGGGGCGCTGCTGCCGGAAGTCATGGCGCGCGGGGCGCTTTCCACCCGGCAGATCGAGGCGCTGGCGCGGGATGTGGCGGGGCTCCACGCCCAGTTCGCTATCGCCGGGCCGGACACCCCCTGGGGCGGTTTCGATCTGATCGCCGCCCAGGCGCGGCAGAACTTCGAACAGATTCAGCCGCTTCTCGTCACCGATCGCGAGCGGCAGGAGCTCAATGGGCTCGCCCACTGGACGCAGCGGGAGCTCATGCGCCTCGCTTCCGCCTTTGCCCAACGCAAGGCCCAGGGTTTCGTGCGGGAATGCCACGGCGACATGCACACCGGCAACATGGTGGTGATCGACGGCCGGATCCGCCTCTTCGACTGCATCGAGTTCAACGAATCCTTCCGCTGGATCGACGTCATGAGCGAAGCGGCCTTCCTGGTCATGGACCTGGAAAGCCACGGCCACCCGGAACTGGCGTGGCGCTTCCTCAATGTCTATCTGGAGGAAACCGGCGACTACGCCGGTCTTGCCGTGCTGCGCTATTACCTGGTCTTTCGCGCCGTGGTGCGCGCCAAGGTGGCGGCCTTTGCCGCCGCCCAGGCGAGCAGCGATGGGGGGCGGTGGAGCGCCTGGCAGACCTATGCCCACTACATGGACCTGGCGCGGCGGTTTTCCCAGCCCAGGCCACCGCTACTCATCGTCATGCACGGCCTGTCCGGGTCCGGCAAGAGCACGGTAGCGGCGCAACTCGCGGCGCAGCTCCCCGCCATCCGCGTCCGCTCCGACGTGGAACGCAAACGGCTGTTTGGGCTTGCCCCCCTGGCGCGAAGCCAGGGCCTTGACATTTACACGCCGGAAGCCACCCAGCGCACCTATGCGCGGTTGCATGAACTCGCCGCCGGCATCCTGGCGGCGGGGTTTTCCTGCATCCTGGACGCCACCTATCTCAAACGGGCGGAGCGCGATGGGGCACGCGCCGCCGCGGGCGGTCATCCCGTGGTCTTGCTCGCCTGCGAGGCGGCGCCCGAGGTCCTCGAACAGCGGGTGGCCGCCCGCCATGCCGCCGGCACCGACGCCGCGGAAGCGGACTTGCGCGTCCTCGCCCTGCAACGCCAATGGCGGCAGCCACCGGGGGAGGACGAAGCCGTGGTGCATCTTGCCACGGATGGCGCCTGGGACATCCCGACACTGCTCGCCGAGATCACGGCCCGGGCAAGACCGGCGTGAGTCGGCGGGCCCCGCCGCGGTTTTCTCACCTGCGAAGTGGGTGTGGCAAAGCGCTGCGGGATTGACCGGGGCAGGGTCAGTTCAGCTGGATGCGCTGGCCCCAGGGCACCGGGGCCTTGCCCTTCACCAGCCAGATGACGGGATATGGCGGTTCAGTTTTGGGGAACTCGCCTTCAGCGTCGGTGAAATAGACGAGCACGTCGGGGCGAAGCTGGTTTTGCTCCAGCCACTGAAACACCGGGCGGAAATCCGTGCCGCCGCCGCCCGTGAGGTTGCGGGGCAGCTCAAGCGGCTCCCAGACTTCGTAAACCCAGGGGCCGTTTTCGCACAGCTTGTCATCGCAGGCGTGCAACAGCACCCGGGCCCGAATCTGGCCCTTGATCACGTCCACTTCGGAGAGGAATTCCCGCAGCTCCTCGTCGTCGATGGAGCCGCTGGTATCCAGCACGACCACCACATCGATCATGCTGGAGGCGAGGCTAGGCAGGATGGCCTCCCCTTCGCGGCGGGAGGGCCGCTGGAAGCTGTAGTCGTCGCGGGCCGCGGTTTTCAGATAACGCGCAAGGAGCATGCGCCACGGCAGTTGCGGCTGCAGCAGATCATCCACCATGCGCATCAGGCTTCGCGAAAGCTTGCCCGCCATCGCCGCCTGCTGGGCGGCGGCGGCCAGACGCTGTTGCCATTGCCGAGCGAGTTCCTCTTTTTCCGTCTCGCTCAGGCCCTCGATCTCCGGCTCGCTTCCCGCCTGGTTCTGCTGGCGCGCCGCCTGCCCTGGTGATGCGCCCTGGCGGGACTGCGGCGGCGGCTTTTCACCTGCCGCCTGTCCCGGCCCTGCGCCCGCCTCTTCCTCCGCCTCGCCCCGGTCTGCGGCGGAGGAGCGATCCGGCCGCTTTTGCGAGCCGCTGCCGGATTCCCGATCATAGAGGTGGCTGTCGATGGTTTCCTCGTTGGGATCGGGGGGGATGAGGGGATAGATCTCCTCCGCGGTGAGACCATGGTATTCGGGATTCATGAGCACCCCGGGTGGGGGCTTGAGTCCCTCCTCCCACAGAATCAGATTCACCGCATGGTCGCAGGCCACATCCCAGCGTCTGATCTCCCGGTGCTGCCGGCGGGCGAAATGGGCGAGCGCACAATGCATGGCCTCGTGGGCCAGCATGAACTGGGTCTGCGCCAGCGACAGATGCCGGATGAAGCTGGGGTTGTAGTAGAAATACCGCGCGTCGGTGCCCGTGGAGCGGCACACCGAAGGATCCACGGCCTTGAGCTCCAGGTGCATGACCAGCGCCCCCAGGAAGGGCTTTTCCAGAATGAGCCGGGTGCGCGCGGCAGACAGTTTGGTCTGCAGCGCTTCCAGGTCGTCGGCGGGCTCGCTGGCGGGATTCATGGCGCTAGTGGTGGTCGTAGAGCATCAGGTCGGTGATACTGTTTGCCCATTCGGCGAATTCGGGCACGGCAAACAGCGGCTTGCCCACCGCCCGGTGCAGGTCGGTGACCAGCATCACCCCCATTTCCCGCTGGGGGAAGCGGCGCGCATAGCGGAGCACGTTGCCCAGAATGCGGTTGAACTCCGGCGTGCCCTTGGCCAGCACGGCGCGGCGCACCAGCGCCGCAGCCACGCCGTATTGCAAATCGATGCCGTTGGGCACATGGCTTTCCTCGCCGTTGACGATGGCATCGATGTCCGGCAACTGATCCATGCTGTCGATGAAGGCCTTCACCTCGACGCCCGCCACCGGCCCGACACAGGCTTCCAGCGTGTCGCGCAGCAGCTCGGGCATGTCACCGAATTTCTTCACCGCCCGGTGGGCAAACTCCCAGGAACGGGGTGAAGGAAACGCGATGGGATTGTGGGCCGGATCGAAACGGAACAGCAGGTCCGGCCGGAAGCGTAGGAAGGCGATGATGCGCGCATCGATGTCATTGGCATGGGCCCAGGCCACCCAGTCATCGAGATGCGCCTCCACCTCGTAGTGGGTGAAGCGGTTGGCAAGCGGCGCCGGCATGGTATAGGTCACCCCGCGGTCGCCCTGCCGGTTGCCGGCAGCGAAAATGGCCCAACCGTCGGGGATCATGTACTCGCCCAGGCGCCGGTCGAGAATGAGCTGGTAGGCGGCGGTGGAAACGGTGGGCGGAGCCGAAGTGATTTCGTCGAGGAAAAGGATGCCTGCGGGCCCGTGCCGTTTGGCATCCGGCAGCATGGCCGGCACGGCCCATTCCACATAGTCATCCTTGCGGAAGGGAATGCCCCGCAGATCGGTGGGCTCCATCTGCGACAGACGGATGTCGATCAGGGGCACGCCGTGTTTTTTGGCAATCTGGGCGATGATCTGTGATTTACCCACTCCGGGCGGCCCCCAGAGCATGACGGGCGTATGCTGGCCACTCAGGGTGGCCTTGAACTCCTGATCGAGGATGGCGGCGATATGGGCGGGACGCATCGATTCTCCAACAATGAACACACCCAACGGGATGGGCGGCGGGAAATTGTAACCGCAATTGCCGGTGCCTGGCGGAAAGCCCCTATGCCTTGTCCCGGATTTTTGCTAACGTTCCTGGCACGCCTCGCCGGACCCCGATGGCTTGCCGGCCCTCCTTACTTCCGCCACGAAAAGGGCCCCGGCACGACTGACGGTGACGTGGCGTCAAGCCGGGCCCTGACATGAACTTCTGCACTCAATGTGGCAATCGCGTGATCGTCACTGTGCCCACCGGTGACACCCTGCCGCGGCATGTGTGTCCCGCCTGCGGCACCATCCACTACCAGAACCCGAAAATGATCGTCGGCACCATTCCGGAATGGGAAGGCCGGATTCTTTTGTGCCGGCGTGCCATTGAGCCCCGGCAGGGATTGTGGACCCTGCCCGCCGGCTTCATGGAAAACGGCGAAACCACCGCCCAGGGCGCCGCCAGGGAAACCCTGGAGGAAGCCAACGCGCGGGTAGAGGTGGGGGAGCTCTTCAGTCTCTACAACCTGCCCCACATCAACCAGGTGTACCTGATGTTCCGCGCGCGGCTTCTGGATCTCCAGTTTGCGCCCGGCGCGGAAAGTCTGGAAGTCGCCCTCTTCGAGGAGAAGGACGTGCCCTGGCATAAGCTCGCCTTCGCCACCGTGGAGGCGACCCTGCGCGCCTATTTCCAGGACCGCCGGGAGGGTCATTTCCGCTTCCACATGGCCGACATCGGGCCCGCGCCGCGGAAATCATGAAAAGCCGGCATCCCTGGGGAAACAGGCTTACGCCTCCTCGTCCACCGCGCCCATCGGGGAGGCACCGCTGGGCTGGGGAAGAAGCGAATCGCCCGCTGCCTCAGCGGGGCAGCGCCATGGCAGCCAGGATTTTCATGGTCGCCGCAAGCCCCTCCTCGTAGAGGCGCACGAAATGGGGCGCGAAATACGGCAAAGCCAGGAGCAGCACGGCAAAGCCAGCAATCAGCGTCAACGGAAAACCCACGGCGAAGAGGTTGAGCTGGGGCGAGGCCCGGCTCATCACCCCCATGGCCACGTTGACGATAAGCAGCGCCGCCACCACCGGCAGTGACAACAGCACGCCCAGCGCAAAAACCTGCCCACCGGCAACAGCCAGGGCGTAGAACCCCTTGGCCAGAAGGGGCGTGGTGGAGATGGGCAATAGACGGAAGCTTTCCACCAGCGCGGCAATGACCATCAGGTGGCCGTCGATGGCGAAGAAAACCAGAATGGCGACAAGCCCCGTGAACTGGCCCAGCACCGGAACCTGCGCCGAATTCTGGGGATCGTAGAAGATCGCAAAACCCAGACCCATGCTGAGACCGGCGATGGAACCCGCCATCTCCACCGCCGCCAGCATGAGCCGCATGGCAAACCCCATGGAGAGCCCGATCAGAACCTGCTGCAGCGCGATCAGCAACCCCTGCGCCGAGGCAAGCGCCACCGCCGGTGGCGGCGGCAGCATGGGAGCCAAAAGCACCGCGAGCAGCAAGGCGAAGGCCAGGCGTGCGCGCAGGGGGATGGCGCGATGGCCCAGCAGCGGCTCGGACACCAACAACGCGGCAACGCGCAGGAAAGGCCAGAAAAAAGCCGCGATCCAGGCCTCGAGTTGGCCGCTGGTGAAGCTCAACATCCTCTGCCGGGGCGCGGGGCGTTAACGGATGATTTCCGGGATGCTGGCAAACAGTCGCGTCATGTAGTCGGTCATGATCTGGAGCATCCACGGCCCGGCGAGGATCATGACGACGAACATGACGAGGAGTTTGGGGATAAAAGACAAAGTCATTTCGTTTATGGAGGTGGCGGCCTGGAAAATGCTCACCAGAAGACCGGTGACCAGCGCCGCAAGAAGCAGGGGCGCGCCCACCAGGATGGTGACCTCCAGTGCCTGCTGGCCAATCGCGATCACGGTATCTGCGGTCATCATGGGTTGAAACTCCGTACCAGCGAAGCCAGCAGCAAGCCCCAGCCATCCACCAGCACGAACAGCATGAGCTTGAAGGGCAGGGAAATGAGCACCGGCGACAGCATCATCATGCCCATGGACATGAGCACACTGGCCACCACCATGTCGATGATGAGGAAAGGAATGAACACCAGAAAACCGATCTGGAACGCAGTCTTGAGCTCACTGGTGACGTAAGCGGGAATGAGGATTTTCATCGGCACCGCCTCCGGTCCCGGCATGGGTCCCACCTTGGCCAACTTGGCGAAGAGGGCGAGATCCTCCTGCCGCACCTGGGCAAGCATGAAGCGCTTCAGGGGCTCGGCGCCCTTTTGCACCGCTTCTTCGAAGGAGAGGCGGTTTTCGGCGAAGGGTTGGTAGGCATCCACATAAATCCGCTCGAAAACCGGCGCCATGATGAAGAAAGTGAGAAAGAGGGCAATGCCGACGATGACCTGGTTGGGCGGCGTCTGCACGGTGCCGATCGCCTGCCGCAGCAAAGACAGCACGATGACGATGCGCAGAAAAGAGGTCGTCATCAACAAGAGACTGGGCAGGAACGTGAGCGAGGCGATGAGGATCAGCGTCTGCACGCTGAGGGTGTAGGTCTGGCCGCCGCCGGGCGCGGGCGTGCTGGTGAAGGCGGGTAGACCCGCCTGGGCAAAAGCCTCCCCCGCCACAAACAGAAAGGGGACAACCAAGACGAGCAGGACTTTCAGGCAACGCATGGGATTCAGTCGCGGCGCCCGGCCAGCATCGCTTTCAGACGGTGAGCGAAAGGGGAGGTCTGCGTGGTGGCTTCGACTTCCCCCGCATTTTCCGGGCGCGGCATGGCATGCACGGCACTCACGCGGCCCGGCGCCACTCCCACCACCAGCCAGGTTTCGCCAATCTCCACCAGCAGCAGGCGCTCCCGCGGTCCCACCGCCACGCCTCCCAGCACCCGCATGGCCCCACCGGCGCCCAAGGGGGTGGGACCGAAGCGGCGCAAAAGCCAGGCCGTGCCCAGGATGGCGGCGACCACCACGGCCAGGGCGATCAGCATCTGCAAAACGGGGAAAACGGCAGCCGCGGCTGTGGCTGGTGCCTCCGCCGCCGCCAAAGGGGTGGCAACGAGCGCCAGGCCGAGCGCGCCAAGACAACGGATCATCGCTGGAGTTTGCGGATGCGCTCGGCGGGGGTAATGATGTCGGTGAGACGAATGCCGAATTTGTCGTTGACCACGACCACTTCGCCCTGGGCGATGAGGCAGCCGTTGACCAGCACATCCATGGGCTCACCGGCCAGCCCGTCCAGCTCCACCACGGAGCCCTGGGCAAGCTGCAGCAGATTGCGGATGGAGATTTTGGTGCGTCCCAGCTCCACGGTGAGCTTCACCGGGATGTCCAGGATCATGTCCAGGTTGTTGGCCGCCGGCTGGGCTGCAGGCCCGACGTTGTCGAACACAGGCATCTGCGCCGGCTTGGCGGCCTCCGCCTGGGCCTGTTCGGCGAGCGCCGCGGCCCACTCATCCCCGCCGCCTGCTGCCTTTTCCTGTTCGGCCAGGGCGGCGGCCCAGTCGTCCGCAGTGATTTCGCTCTTCGCTTCGTCTTCTGCCATTGCCGCCTCCCCGGAAAGCCTCAGCTTTCCGTGCCGCTCACGATGCGTTTCACCTTCAGCGCATACTGGCCGTTATGCACCCCGTACTGGCATTCCAGCACCGGAACGCCATCCACCTCGGCCAGCACCGCTTCGGGCACGTCGAGGGAGAGCACATCCCCCACCTTGAGGTTGAGGATGTCCCGCAGGGTGACGGAAGCCGAACCGAGATTGGCCACCAGCTCCACCTCCGCCTCCTGAATCTGCCGGGTCATGAGGCGCAGCCAGCGCTCGTCCACCTCCAGCCGCTCCCCCTGCATGGTGCTGCTCAGAATATCACGAATGGGTTCGATCATGGCATAGGGGGTGCAGATGTGGAAATCGCCCCCACCCTCCCCCAGTTCGATGTTGAAGGTGGTCACCACCACCACCTCGCTGGGCGTGGCCACGTTGGCGAACTGGGGGTTCATCTCCGAACGCACGTATTCGAATTCCACGGGATAGACGGGCTCCCAGCATTTCCTGTACTCACTCATCGCCATCTCCAGCATGCGCTGGATGACGCGTTGCTCGGTGGGGGTGAAATCCCGCCCCTCCACCCGCACGTGGAAGCGGCCGTCGCCGCCAAAGAGGTTGTCCACCACCAGGAAAACCAGATTGGGATCGAAGATGAACAGCCCCGTACCCCGCAGCGGTTTGAAGCGCACCAGGTTGAGATTGGTGGGCACGACCAGGTTGCGCATGAATTCGCTGTATTTCATGACCTTGACCGGGCTCACCGCAATCTCGGCACTGCGGCGCATGAAGTTATAAAGCCCGATGCGTAGGTTGCGGGCGAAGCGCTCGTTGATGATCTCCAGCGTGGGCATGCGCCCACGCACGATGCGCTCCTGCTTGCCGATGTCATAGGGGCGGATGCCGCCCTCTTCCTCGGCCGGCTTTTCCTCCTCGGTTTCGCCGAGCACGCCCTTGAGCAGGGCGTCCACTTCGTCTTGGGAGAGGATTTCCTCGGCCATGGAGGTTCGTCACTGAATCACGAAGGCACTGAAATACACGGCCAGCACCCCCTGTTTCGGGTCCTTCACGCCGAGGATCTGGTTGATCTGGGTGACCAGCTCCGTGGCGAGTTTCTGCTTGCCCTCCACGGGTGCGAGCTCTTCGGCGGTCTTGCTGGACAAAAGCAGCAGCGTGGCATTGCGGATCTGCGGCATGCGCAGTTTGACCTGCTCGATGACCTTTTCGTTGGCCACTTGCAAGTCCACCTCCGCCTGCAGATAGTGATCCTCACCGTCCGCCCCCCGCTGCAGGTTGACGGTGAACTGGTCGAGACGGGTGAACACCGGGGGCTTTTCCACCTCCTGCTTGTGTTCCCCTTCATGGCTGCCCCCCTTGCCCCCGGCAAGGAACCACCACGCGGCGCCGCCTGCGCCGGCGAGCACCAGCGCGATGACGATGATGAGGAGGAGTTTGCTTTTTTTCTTTGGTGCCGCCTCGCCGGCTTCTGCGGGCGGCGGAGCATTCTTCGCCTGGGCCATGAGCTTCCTCGCAATGCGGCCGCAGCCGCGGCCTTGCAGGCTTTATAACCGCAAAACCACGGTGGATCAAGTAGTTTGCGAGGGGATTTTAGGCAGTTTGTCAGTTTCCGGACAGAAACTCATGAGGGGCTTCGCCCTTTGGCCGCACAAGCCCAGCGGTCCAAGGCGTGTTTTTTCGCGCAAGCGCCTCAGGCGAAGACATCCACCAGCCCTTCCCCTTTCCGCCAGGGAGGAAGGGCGCCCCCCAGCGGGATGAGGCCGGGGGCGGACTGCGCGGCGCGGTGCGCCTCGTCCTCCCCGTGGCGCTGGCCGCCGAAGGACTGGGCAGCCACATCCACGTTGCCTAGGGTGAGGCCGCTTTCCGCGAACATCTCCCGCAGGCGGGGCAGCGCCGCCTCGATGGCCTCCCGCACGGCGGCATGGGGCGAGACGAAGGTCATGCTGGCCTGGTCCTGATTGAGGCTCAGGCGAATCTCGATGGGCCCCAGTTGCGGTGGAGTGACCTGGATCTGGGCAAGGGACTGCTCCTCGCGGGCAAGCCACACCACCTTCTGGGCGAATTCGGCTCCCCACTGGGCGCTGCCCACCGGCGCCGCGACGGCCGCAGCAGCCGGCATCTCAGGGCGCACCGGCCCGCCGGCATGGGCTGTCGCCGCCATGGAGGGGGGAAGCCCTTCCGCCCGCGCGGGGACCTCGAGGGGGGAAGCCGGAGTCTTCGTCGCGACGAGGGCCAAACCGGAAGCCGAATCCCCCCCAGCCAAAGACGTGGGCAAGGCGCCCTCGCCCCCCTCCGGCGGCAGCTTGGACAAGGCGGCGGCAAGTTTTGCCGGCAGACCGGCAGGATCGGGCGCGACCAACGGGGAAGCTTCCGCCTTCACCCAATCCCCCTCGAGGCGCGCCGGCGCCTTGTCGGCTGCGGCATGGGCGGGCGGCAGGAGGGGCGCAACAGGCAGCGGCAACTCCGCCGGCACCGCCCCTTGGCCGGTCATCACCCCTTCCTCCGCTTCCGCCTTTTCCCCTTCCTCCGCCCTTGGGGACAAAGGGCTTGCGCCCAGGGCCACCGGGGCAGCATCGGCGGCAAGCTGGCGGGCAAGCAGAAGGGGGAAATCTGCCTCCATCGCCCCCTGCGTCGGGGCGGCGGGCGGCGCGGCTGGCAAGGCGGCAGCCGCCTGAACCACGGTGATATGGGAAGCCACAGGGCCTGACATGGAAACGCCTCCTTGGAATGCCGGGACACCGCCAATCAAGCAAGCGGTGTGCCAAGGGGCCGGGGCTTATCGCTCCCCTGGGCCGCCCCGGCGCCGGGCGTGTTCGTCCTGTTCCCGCTGCTCCAGGCGGTTTTCCCGTCGCCGTTCGCCCGCGAGGTGGCGTTCCCGGAGCACTTCGTAGGTCTTGAGCTTACGCCGCTCCTCGAGCCAGGCCCGCTGGCCGGCCTCCCACGCCTGCCGGCAGCGTTCCACTTCCCCCAGCTGGTGCCGGATGGCCACCTCGAGCCTGGCGAGGAAAGCGTGATAGTCCCGCATACGCACCATGTCCATGCCTCCGGTCACCGCCTGGCCCAGGCGGCTGCGGTATTCCTGCTCATAGGCGCGCAGTTGGGCGAGCTTGTCTTCCGCCTCCTGCCACTGGCGCTTGAGCGCCGCGAGCCTGCGGGTGGCCGCCTCCAGGCGGTCGGCCGCCAGGGCATGGAGGGATTCCAGGGGGAAGCGGCGGGCCATGGGGTCACGTACCCAGGAGACGTTCCAGCTCCAGCACGCTGTCGCCGTAACTGGCGCGCTCCCGCATGTCCTGGACGAGGAATTTTTCGAGCTTGGGATACATGGCAATGGCCTCGTCGAGGAGGGGGTCGCTTCCCCGCACATAGGCCCCGACGCTGATGAGATCGCGGCTGCGCTGGTAACGGGAATAGAGGTTCTTGAAGCGGCGCACCAGGGCGAGCTGCTCGGGGGAGACGATTTCCGTCATGGCGCGGCTGATGGAGGCCTCGATATCGATGGCCGGGTAATGCCCCTGGTCGGCGAGGCTGCGGGAGAGCACCACATGCCCGTCCAGGATGGCGCGCGCCGCATCGGCAATGGGGTCCTGCAGATCGTCGCCCTCCGTGAGCACCGTATAGAACGCGGTGATGGAGCCGCCTCCTTCGCGGCCGTTGCCGGCCCGCTCCACGAGCTGGGGCAGCTTGGCGAACACCGAGGGGGGATAACCCTTGGTGGCCGGCGGCTCGCCGATGGCGAGCGCAATCTCCCGCTGCGCCATGGCAAAGCGGGTGAGGGAGTCCATGATGAGGAGGACGTGTTTGCCCTGATCGCGGAAATATTCGGCAATGGCGGTGGCGTAGGCAGCGCCGTGCAGCCGCAACAGGGGCGGGGTGTCGGCAGGCGCAGCCACCACCACGGCGCGGCTGCGGCCCTCGTAGCCGAGGATGTTTTCGATGAATTCCTTCACTTCGCGGCCGCGCTCGCCGATGAGGCCGACAACGATCACATCGGCGCTGGTATAGCGGGCCATCATGCCGAGAAGCACGCTTTTGCCCACCCCGCTGCCGGCAAACAGCCCCATCCGCTGGCCGCGGCCGACGGTGAGCAGAGCGTTGATGGCGCGCACGCCGGTATCCAGCACCTCCCGGATCGGGGCCCGCGCCAGGGGATTGAAGGGGCGGCTTTGCAGGGGAGCCCGGTAGGCGGTTTCCACCGGTCCCAGTCCATCGAGGGGACGGCCGGCGCCGTCCACCACCCGTCCGAGGAGCTCCGGCCCCACCATGACCTGGCGCGCCCGATCCTCCGCCCGCCGGCGCCGGATGAGGGGACTGCCCGGCCGTGGCCGCGCCAGGACATGGCCTTCGACGGGGATCACCCGCGCCCCCGGCACCAGCCCGTAGACATCGGTGGAAGGCATGAGAAACAAGCGGTCGCCGGCGAAACCCACCACCTCGGCGTCCACGCTGAGGCCGTTGGGCAACTCCACCACACAGCTTGCGCCCACGGCGAGCTTCAAGCCCACCGCCTCCATCACCAGCCCCGCCACGCGGGTGAGGCGGCCACTCATCGCCCAAGGGCGCACCGCAGCCACCACCTCGCGGCAGTCGCGCAGGAAGGTGCGCGAATGCTCAAGCAGATCTTTCTCTTCAGTCGTGCCAGTCTGCATCGCTGCCCAGCGCGGAAACGATGCGTTTCCAGCGCGTCTCCACGGTTGCGTCGAGCTCCCCTTCGGCGGTCTCGATGCGGCAACCGCCGCGCGCCATGTGGGGATCCTCGATCACCCGCCATACCGATTCCTGGTACTCGTAAGCGAGCATCTGGCGCACCAGGTTGGCGTCTTCGGGGTTCAGCACCAGCACCGGATGTTCGGTGAGTTCCGGCAGGCTTTCGATGGCCTCCCGCACCACGTCCAGCACCCGCTCCGGCTCCTGGCTCAAGGTGCGTCGCACCATCTGGCGGGCCACCTCCAGGGCGAGCGCCAGGATTTCCTCTGCCATTTCCCCCTCGAAGCGCCCCAAAGCCTCGCGGAAGTTAACCAGCAGCGCGTGCATGCGGCGCGCGTCGTGCTCGCCCTGGGCCCGCCCCTCGCGCAGGCCCGCGGTGTAGCCCTCCTGCCAGGCCTGCTGGTGGATGCGTTCGATCTCCTCGGCGGTGGGCAGGCGCACCGCGGGTACTTCCGGGGAAGCGGCGGGCTTTTCCTCGAGGGAAGCGAGCTCCCAGCGCTGGTAGGCGGTGAGCTGTTCCTTGGGGATGATGGGTTTGGAAGCCATGAGCTATCGCGCCACCGGGACAAGCATGAGCGGATTATGAGCTTGGCCTCGCCCCGTGGGAAGGGCGTCAGAGGAAGGCTTCCTCGCCCTTGCCGCCGAGGACGATCTGCCCTTCGTCGGCCAGCCGGCGCACGATCTTGAGGATTTCCTTCTGTTCCGCCTCCACTTCGGAAACCCGTACCGGCCCTTTGGCTTCCAGGTCGTCCCGCAGCATTTCCGCCGCCCGCTGGGACATATTCTTGAAGATTTTCTCCCGCAGCTCGGGGCTTGCCCCCTTGAGGGCGACGATGAGGCTCTCCGACTGCACTTCCCGCAGCAGGAGCTGCACGGCCCGGTCGTCGAGATCGAGGATGTTCTCGAAGGTGAACATCTCGTCCTGGATTTTCTGGGCAAGCTCGGGATCGAAATCGCGCACCGCGGCCAGCACCGAGGTCTCCGCCGCGCCCGGCATGAAGTTGAGGATTTCCGCCGCCGTGCGGGAGCCACCCAGGCTGCTTTTCTTGATGTTGTTGGGCGAGGTGATGAGCCGGGTGAGCACCTCGTTGAGATCGCGCAGGGCGGTGGGCTGGATGCCGTCCAGCGTGGCGATGCGCAGAATGACGTCGTTGCGCAGGCGCTCGGTGAAATGACCGAGGATTTCCGCCGCCTGGTCCCGCTCCAGATGCACCAGGATGGTGGCGATGATCTGCGGGTGTTCGTTCTTGATCAACTCCGCCACCGAGGCGGAATCCATCCATTTGAGACTTTCGATGCCGCTGGTGTCCCCGCCGTGGAGGATGCGGTCGATGAGGCTTGCCGCACGGTCGGAGCCCAAGGCCTTGGTGAGGACGTTCTTGATGTAGGCGGCGGCATCCGCGCCCAGGGCCGTCTGCCCCTCCGCCTTGGCGCGGAACTCCGCCAGCACCTGTTCCACCTTCTCCCGGTTGACAGTGGAAAGGCTGGCCATCGCCGCCCCCAGCTTCTGCACTTCCTTGGGGCCGAGGTATTTGAACACCTCGGCCGCCTCCTCTTCGCCGAGGGCGAGCAGCAGAATGGCGCTCTTCTGGATGCCCTCCTCGTTCACGATCCCTCCTTGCCCACCCACTCCCGGACCACGTTGGCCACCACGCTGGGGTTCTGCCTTGCCAGCTCCCGCGCCGCTGCCAGATTCTGTTCATAGGTGCCCGCTGCCTCGGGCGCGGCCCCTGCCGCCGGTGCCTCCTGCGGCAGGACCGGCGCCGGCACGCGGGCGAGCTCGCGCAGGATGGGCCGCAGCACGACGAACACCACCACCCAGATGATGGTGGCGATGGCGAGGAATTTCAAAAGCCCCAGGCCCGCACTCTGCACCCAGGGATTCTGGTAGAAGGGGGTTTCCACCTTCTCCGGCACCGGCAGGTTGAAGGCCGCGTTCACCACGTTCACCGAGTCACCCCGCTGGGCGTTGAAGCCCATGGCCTCCTTGACCAGGTTGTTGATCTGGGTGAGCTCCGCTGCCGACATTGGCGTCACGCTCACCTTGCCGTCGCGGGTGGTCGTCTTCCGGTAATTCACCACCACTGCGGCGGACAGCCGCTTGACCGATCCCGCTGGCAATTTGGTGTGGCGGATGGTGCGGTCCACTTCGTAGTTGACGGTCTGCTCCTTCTGGGTGGGGACCGTCGCCCCCGGCGCCTGGCCCGCGGCGGCCGCCGGGCCGGTGATGGGCGCACTCGCCGCCCCCGGAGGCTGGTTGGACAAGGCCCCCGGTACTCCCGCCGGGCCCGTGGCCGCCCCCACACTCTCCCGGCTTTGCAGGCTGCGCACCGCCGCCTCCTGGGGCGTGGGGTTGGGCTTGTAGGTTTCCGCCGTCTGTTCGGTCTGGGAGAAATCCAGCTCGGCGGTGACCTGGGCGCGCACGTTCTCCGGCCCGACGATGGGCGCGAGGATGGCTTCGATGCGTCTCGCGTAGGTCTCCTCTACCTGGCGCAGGTATTCGATCTGGCTTGCATCCAGACCCGCCTTGCGCAGGGCGGTCTCCGGACCGGTGAGCAGGTTGCCGTTCTGGTCGATGACGGTGACGTTTTCCGGGGTGAGCTCCGGAACGCTGGAGGCCACGAGGTGCACGATGCCGCTCACCTGGGCAGGATCGAGGCGCCGTCCGCCGCCCAGGTGAAGGAGCACGGAGGCGGAGGGTTTCTGCTGGTCACGGAGGAAAACCGAAGGGCGGGGAATGGCCAGATGCACCCGCGCCCCCTGCACCGCCGCCAGGGACTGGATGGAACGGGTGAGCTCCCCTTCCAGCGCCCGCTGGTAATTCACCTGTTCGACGAACTGGCTTACCCCCAGCTTCTGTCCCTCCATGAGCTCGAAACCCACCACACTGCCCTTGGGCAGGCCCTGGGACGCGAGTTTCAGGCGCGTTTCATAGACCTGGTCCATGGGCACGAGAATGGTGCTCGTGCCTTCGGTCTTGTAGGGCACGTTCATCTGCTGCAAGGCAGCGATGACAGCCCCCCCGTCCTTTTCGGAGAGGTTGGAGAACAACACCTGGTAGGTGGGCGTGCGATACCACAGCCAGCCGGCCACCAAGAGGGCGATGATCGCCGCCACGCCGAGGATCAGGCCCAGCTTCTGGCTGTTGGAAAGCTCGCGGAAACCCGAAAGTTGTGTGAGCAGGGAGGGTTGGGTCGCCAATGCCATGCTTCACCCCTCAACAGGGCGCGCCGCCGGAACACCCGGGAGCCGGGATTTGAGGACAGCTGCCGGCCCCTGCCCGGCTAGCGCCCGGGCCCAGCGCCCATGCAAAAACGGCGGCGGCGGCACCCGCGGGGTCGTTTTCCCCGGTGTGCCGCCCGTCCCGCCGCTTGCCGTCATCGATATCTCTAGACCTGCAGGTTCATGATCTGCTGGTAGGCCTCCACCAGCTTGTTGCGCACCTGGACCATGGTCTGGAAGGAGACATCGGCCTTCTGCAGGGAAATCATCACATCCTCGAGGCTCACATTGGGCGCGCCCTGCTGAAAGGCCTGGGCGAGCTTGGAGGCTTCCTCCTGGTTCCGGCTCACCTGTTCGAGGGAGGCCTTGAGTAAGGCGGCGAAGTCGCCCGCGCCCGCCACCGGCTCCGGCGCTTGCCCCCCCGCCGCCGCCTGCAGCGCCCGCATCTGGCCGAGGAGCTGGTCGATTCCCTTGGCATCCATGGTGCTGTCCTTTCCTGTCTTCCTCCGAGGGTACTTTCCCCATTCAGGAAGGAAAATGCAAGTTCCGTGCCCAAGCCCGCCTTCAGCCGGAGGGTTGTCCCTCGGCCCCGGCGGCATCCTCCTCCCGGTAGCGGGCGAGTTTGTAGCGCAGCGTCCGCTCGCTCATGCCCAGCCGCGCCGCCGCCCGTTTGCGGGAGCCCCCCTCCGCCGCCAGCGCCTCCATGATGTGCCGGCGCTCGAGGGATTTGATGTCGGTGGGCGGGGCTTCCGGCGTTGGGGCCGGCGTTGCCGGAGCGGCAATTTTTGCCGCCGGCAGATGCAGATGGGCCGCTTCGATCAGACCCCCCGGGGCGAGGATAAGTGCCCGTTGGATCACGTTTTCTAGCTCCCGGATGTTACCGGGCCAGGGATAGAGCGTCAATTCACGCTCGGCCTGGGCGCTGAAGGCCAACCCCGGGCGGCCCGCCTGGGCGGCCAGGCGGGCGAGGATGTGTCGGGCCAGCGGCACGATGTCCTCGCGGCGGCTGCGCAGGGGCGGCAGATGCAGGGGGAAGACGTTCAGGCGATAGTAGAGGTCACCACGGAAACGGCCCGCGGCCACCTCCGCCTCCATGTCCCGGTTGGAGGTGGCGATGATACGCACATCCACAGGGATGGGCGCCCTGCCGCCCACACGTTCCACCTCTCTTTCCTGCAGCACCCGCAACAGCTTCGCCTGCAGGGCCAGGGGCATTTCGGAGATTTCGTCGAGGAGCAGGGTGCCGCCGTCGGCCTGCTCGAACTTGCCCGGCTGGCTGCTCGTGGCACCGGTGAAGGCGCCCTTTTCGTAGCCGAAGAGGGTGGACTCCAGAAGGTTGTCGGGAATGGCGGCGCAGTTGATGGCAACGAAGGGTTTGCCGGCGCGCGGGGAGTGGCGGTGCAGGTAGCGGGCCATGACCTCCTTGCCTGTTCCCGATTCACCGGTGATGAGCACGGTGGCATTGGAAGCCGCCACCCGCCGCGCCAACGCCAGGAGCTCCCGGGACATGGCATCTTCCGCCACCACATCCGCATCCGCCGGGGCGGTGAGGAGATAGCGCGCCACTTCCGCAAGCAGACGGTCCGCCTCGAAGGGCTTGGTGAGATAGTTGGCCGCGCCGTCGCGCATCGCCTCCACCGCCTTTTCGATCATGCCGTAGGCGGTCATGAGGAGCACCGGCACTTCCGGCCAGCGGGCCTTGATGGCCTTGAGCAGCGCATGGCCGTCCATGGGGTGCATCATGACGTCCGACACCACCAGTCCCACCGGCTCCCGCGCCAGGATCTCCAGGGCCATACCGCCCTCCTCCGCCACCAGCACGGTGTGGCCCGCCAGGCGCAAGGTGTCGGCGAGGGCCTCCCGCAGGTCGCGGTCGTCTTCAACGATGAGGATGGGCAGCTGCGGCATGGCTCAAACCTGTCTCAGTTTAACGCAACCGCGGGCAAAACGAAGCGGAAGGTGCTGCCCTGCCCCGGCACCGATTCCACTTCCACCCGCCCGCCGTGGGCCTCGGCCACGCTGCGCACGATGGCAAGCCCCAGCCCGGTGCCATCGCTGCGGGTGGTGAAGAAGGGCTCGAAGATGCGTTCCAGATTGCCGGCTTCGATGCCGGGCCCCGTATCCCGCACCTCGAACGCCACTTCGCCCCCAGCGGCCGTGACGGCAAGCCGCACCTCATCCCCAGGTCGGCAGACCTGCATGGCGTTTTCCAGCAGGCTGAGGAGGGCACTGGCGAGGGCATCGCGGCTGCCCAGCACCCCCGCCCCTTCCGCCGCATCCCGCAGCAGGAAGGCAAGCCCCCGCGCCGCCATCTGGGGCTCCATCACCTGGGTCAGATCCCGCGCGAGGTGGGAGGCGGAAAGGGTCTCCCGCCCCGCCGCCTCACCGCGGACGAAAAGGAGCATGTCCTGGATGAGGTGTTCCAGATGACGCAGCCGCTCCAGCACCTTCTGCGCAAAACGCAGGCGATCGGCCTCATCGAGCTGCCCGCGGTTCAGGTGGGAGGCGTAAAGGAGAGCGGTGGCGAGCGGCGTGCGCAACTGATGGGCAAGCCGCGCTGCCACCTCGCCCATGGCCGACAGGCGCTGATGGCGGGCAAGCTCAACCCGCAGCGCGTGGGCCTGGGTGACGTCGTTGAGGAGCAAAAGCTCACCGCCGAAGGCCGGCAGGGCGCGGGCGGATAAGCTCACCCGCCGTCCCCCCATGGTCTCCCATTCGTCCGGCGTGCTGGTGGGGGCGAGTCGCCCCCGGACCTGACCCCAGTCCTCGCCCAGCAGGGGCTCGCCGAGGAGCTCCCGCGCCGCCGGATTGACCTGGGCGACGCGCCCGCCCGCCTCCAGCACCACCACCCCCGCCGGCAGGGCGTCGAGCAGGCCCGCCAGGCGTTCCGACAGCGCCTCCTTTTCCTCGTACTGGCGCTTGAGCTCGCCGTTGGCTACGGCGAGCTCGCGGGTGAGATCGGCCACCTGCCGCTTGAGATCGGCGTAGGCACGGGCAAGCTGCTCGGAAGCGACGCTGAAGAGGGAAAAGGCCTGCGTAAGCTCCCGCGGATCAATGGGCGGTTCGGACATCCTGCGGCGATTATAGCCCTTGTACGGGCAGGGGCAGGGCCCGGATTTTCGCCCAAACGGCCCTAAAGTTTGTCCCGGTCCTGCCGCTATAGGCCACGAAGCAAGCCCTTGGAGAGAAAAATCATGTCCCTGCTTACCGACCTCACCATCCGCGCCAAGCTGACCCTCCTCATCGTCACCGGCTCTCTGCTCATGATTGCCGTCGGCGTTGCCGGGCTGTGGGGGGTACATTCCGCCAACCGGGTGGCCGAATCCATCTACAAGGAGCGGCTCAACGCCATCGACAGTCTCAACACCATCCGCAACTACCAGAACCAGAACCGCATGGAGCTTCTGGCCGCCCGCCACGAACAGGATGCCTTCGAAATCCTCGCCCATGCCGACAAGGTGCGCAGCAACATTTTCAAGGTGCAGCAACTGATCGACGCCTACGCGGCGCGCAAACCCCAGGGCGAGGAAAAACGCCTCTTCGATGCCTTCGTCGAAGCCCGCCGCGCCTTTGGCGAAAAGGGCATCCTGCCGATGATCGATCTGCTGCAGGGAGAAAAATTCGCCGAAGCCGACCGCCTGCGCAAAGAGGCCCTCGATCCCCTGTTCTTCAACCAATCCGCCGCCATCGACCGCCTCATCGACCATCAGACGCAGGCCGCGGCCAAGGACTTCGCCCGCGCCCAGGCCCAGGCCCGGGTGGTGGACGCTGTGGTCATCGGCGCCATCGTTTTGGCCGTGGTGCTGTCCACGCTGCTGGGGCTGGTGCTCACCCGCTCCATCAACCATTGCGTGGCGCGTCTCAATGAGTCCGCCTCGCGGCTTGCTCAGGGCGACCTCAGCGTCCGCGCGGAAACCGACAACAAGGATGAGATCGGCAGTGTGGCCGACAGTTTCAACCGCATGACCCAGCAGTTCGCCGGCATCGTGCGCGAGGTACGGGCCGCCGCCGACAGCGTCGAGGAAACGGCCACCCGTCTGTCCACGGTCGCCGACCAGGTGACGGCGAGCTCCCGCACCCAGTCCGAGGAGGCCGGCCGGGCGGCCGCCGCCATCCAGGCCCTCAACCGGACCTTGCAGCACATCGCCGCCACCGCCGAAGACATCGAGCGGGTGGCCTCCGAAGCCCGCAACCTCGCCGAGCGGGGCAACGGGGTGGTGAGCACCGCCGTCGAGGGCATCCAGGAAGTGGCGCAGACGGTGCACACCTCGGCAGAGATGATCACCCGGCTGGGTGAGCGTTCCACCGAGATCGGCAGGATCCTGGAGGTGATCAAGGAAATCGCCGATCAGACCAATCTGCTCGCCTTGAACGCCGCCATCGAGGCGGCGCGCGCGGGGGAACAGGGCCGGGGCTTTGCCGTGGTGGCCGATGAGGTGAGGAAGCTCGCCGAGCGCACCTCCAACGCCACCAGCGAGATTTCCGGCATGATCGAGGCCATCCGCGCGGAAACGGGGCAGGCCGTCGCCACCATGGAAAAAGGCAGCCAGCGGGTCGCCGAAGGGGTGACCCACGCCGTCGAGGCGGGCCGCGCCCTGGCCGATATCAACCGCACTGTCAGCGACGCGGCGCGGCGCATCCACGACATCGCCATCGCCACCCGGGAGCATGCCGCCCACAGTGAGCAGGCGAGCAGTCAGGTGGAGCGCATCGCCGCCCTGGCGGAGGCAAGCCGCGCCGCCATCGAGGAAACCAGCGCCGCCGTGCACGCCCTGCTGGAGCAGGCGCGCGGTCTTGAGCGCGTGGTCAACCGCTTCCATCTGAGCCAGTGACCCCCCAAGAAGAAAAGGAGCACGCACCATGTTCGGCAAAAGCAAGGAACTCATCAAAAGCCTGAGGAGCCAGCTCGATGCGGTTTCCGCTGAGAAGAGCCGTTTGAGCATGGCCCTGGACAAGGCCAGGGAGGAAAACCAGGCCCTCTCCGCGAAGGTGGCGGAACTGGAAGCGCAGCTTGCCTTCCAGAAGGGCATGTTCGACAACATGCAGCGCTTTGGCGCCTCCTTCCTGGAGATGCAGCGCACCCTCGCCAGCCTGGCGCAGACCCTCAAGAAGGAAAAGGACGATGCGGTGACGGCGGCGGCGGCTGGCAGCAGCGGCCGTGCGGTGATGCAGGACATCGCCTCCAACCTTCAGCAGGTGGCGGCCCACACCCAGGAGACGGCAAAGAGCGTGGAACGCCTCAACGAACGGGCGGGGCAAATCGGTGGCATCGTCAAGCTCATCAAGGAAATCGCCGATCAGACCAACCTCCTTGCCTTGAACGCCGCCATCGAGGCGGCGCGGGCGGGGGAACAGGGCCGCGGCTTTGCCGTGGTGGCCGATGAGGTGAGGAAACTTGCCGAACGCACCGCCAACGCCACCAATGAGATTTCCAATCTAGTAAGCGCTATCCAGACCGAAATCGAGGGCACCAGGGGACAGATGGAAGCGGAGGCCCGGGAGTCGACCCAATTCAGCCGCAAGGGGGAAGAGGCCAGTGAAGCCCTCAAGCACTTGATCACGCTTTCCAATGACATGGAAGGCGCGATTGCCGCCTCCGCCCTACGCAGCTTCGTGGAGCTCGCCAAGCTGGACCATCTCGTCTACAAGTTCGAAGTCTACAAGGTCTTCATGGGGGTGTCGGACAAACGGCCCCAGGATTTCGCCAGCCACACCGCCTGCCGTCTGGGCAAGTGGTATTACGAAGGCGATGGCCATGCCTGTTTCAGCCAGCTTCCCGGCTACCGGGAGGTGGAAGCCCCGCACAAGACCTTCCATGCTGCGGGAGTGGCCGCAGTGGAAGCCTTCTACGCAGGCCGGCACGAGGAGGCGCTCGCTAAGCAGAAGCAAATGGAGGAAATGAGCATGGAAGTCCTCGCCAATCTGGAGCGCATGGCCGCCGCCGGCGAGGCCGACAACAGCATCCTCTGCGTCAACCACGCCCATTAAGGGGAAGCCAAAATGTCCGAGCTTCTGAAAAACATCGACGCCCGCACCAAACTGGCCGGCACCAACAAGCTGGAAATCCTCCTTTTCACCCTCGGGCGGGATACGCGCACCGGCCGCCGGGAAACCTTTGGCATCAACGTGTTCAAGGTGCGGGAGGTCATGCGGGTGCCGGAAATCACCCGTGCCCCCGAGATGCCGCCCGCGGTGGAGGGCATGGTGAGTCTGCGCGGTGTCCTGGTGCCAGTGGTGGACCTGGTCAAGTTCACCGGCATCGAAACGGACAGCAAGCCGGAGATCATGATCGTCACCGAGTACAACGGCCACACCCAGGGTTTCCTCGTCGAGGCAGTGGATACCATCCTGCGCCTGGACTGGTCCTCCATCCGGGTACCCCCCGACATGTTTGCCGGCCACATGGGAGGCCTGGTGACGGCAGTGACGGAGCTTGCCGATGGGCGCTTGGTCATGCTCATGGACGTGGAAAAAATCCTCGCCGACACCACCCAGGGGGACGACGACTATCTCTATGCCGCCGTCGAGCCGCTGGATGTGGCGGAACCCCGCACCATTCTTTTCTGTGATGACTCGGCCATCGCCAGAAAGCAGATCGAGAAGACCCTGAATGCCATGGGCATCCACTACCACGCGGCGAACAATGGGCGCCAGGCCTGGGAGACCCTCCTGAAGATTGCGGAACAGGCGGAAGCCGCGCATCAGCCGGTGAGTCATTTCATCCAGCTCGTGCTCACCGATGTGGAAATGCCGGAAATGGACGGCTACATGCTCACCAAGCGCATCAAGGCGGACCCCCGTTTCGCCGGCATTCCCGTCATCATGCACTCGTCCCTGTCCGGCATGTCCAACCAGCAGCTGGGCCGGTCGGTGGGCGTGGATGAATACGTATCGAAATTCGAGCCGCAGCGTCTGGCGGAAACCCTGGCGCGCATACTGAAGGGAAATGTCCGCGCCGCGGCCTGAGTACAAGACAGGAAGTCAACCATGGATATGCCCACTTCCCCTGCTCTCCTGGAAAGCGTCGATGCCCGGACCAAACTGGCGGGCTCGAACAAAATGGAAATCCTCCTTTTCTCGCTGGGCACCGGTGAGGTGTTCGGCATCAATGTGTTCAAGGTGCGGGAGGTCTGCCAGACGCCGCCCATCACCAAAACGCCCAACACTCCGCCCGGCGTGGAGGGGGTGATCTCCCTGCGCGGCAACATCATTCCGGTGATTTCGCTGGCGAAGTTCATCCAGATCGAGGGCGCCCCCCAGGAGACCGGCGGCACCATGATCGTGACCGAATTTGCCCGTCACACCCAGGGGTTCCTGGTGCATGACGTGGACCGCATCATCCGCGTGGACTGGGACAAGGTGAAGCCCCCTTCGGCCATGCTCACCGGCCATGACGCCATGATCACCGCCATCACCGAGCTGCCGGACGGCAAGCTCGTCTCCATCCTGGATGTGGAGCAGATTCTGGTGCAGGCCATTGGCGAGGAGGAAGTGCCGCCCCTGGAACCCGTGCAGGCGGAAAAGGAACACACGATTTTCTTCGCCGACGATTCGGTGGTGGCGCGCAAGGAGATCACCCGGGTGCTGGACACCCTCGGTGTCAAATACCAGCAGGCCACCAACGGCCTGGAAGCATGGGAGAAGTTGCAGGCGCTGGCCGCAGCGGCCCAGGCGGAGGGCGTGTCCCTCAGGGACAAACTCAGCCTGATCCTCACCGATGCGGAAATGCCGGAAATGGACGGCTACGTGCTGACCAAGAAAATCAAGGCCGACCGCCGTTTCGACGGCATCCCGGTGATCATGCATTCCTCCCTCTCGTCGGAAGCCAACCGCGCCATGGGGCAGCAGGTGGGCGTGGACAACTACGTGGCGAAATTCGACCCCGCCGTGTTGGCGGACACGCTGCGGCCCTTCCTCCACTGACGGCAGCCTGCGCATGAAAAACACAAACCGGAGAGGCGAATGCGAGAAGCACGGATGAACAGAGGAACGGTACATGGCTGACCCCAACATGAAATTCCTGGTGGTGGACGATTTTTCCACCATGCGCCGCATCATCCGCAACCTGCTCAAGGAGCTGGGTTTTGCCAACGTGGAGGAGGCGGAGGACGGCGCTGCCGCCCTGCAGAAACTGCGCAGCGGCAAGTTCGATTTCGTCGTCAGCGACTGGAACATGCCCAACATGACCGGCCTGGAGTTGCTGCAGAAGATCCGCAGCGACCCCTCCCTCAAGCACCTGCCGGTGCTGATGGTCACCGCCGAGGCGAAGAAGGAGAACATCATCGCCGCAGCACAGGCCGGGGCGAGCGGCTATATCGTCAAACCCTTCACCGCCGCCACCCTCGAGGAAAAACTCAACAAAATCTTCCAGAACCTAGGAGGTGCCAAGTGAGCAACATGGCCAACGGGGACAGCGACGAGCTGGAAGCCCTCTTCGACAGCATCGTGCGGGCCAATGCCCAGGCCGAAGCCCAGGCCGGAACGCAGGGGGAACGCAGCGGGCAGCCGGAGGAGCCGCCGCCCAGCCAAGGGGGGATTACCGAGCCCTACTACAGCCAGCTGGGCCATCTCACCCGCAAGCTGCACGAGACGCTGAAACAGCTGGGCTACGACAAGGCACTAGAGAAGGCCGTGGACACCATGATTCCGGACGCCCGGGACCGTCTTGCCTACATCGCCGCCCTCACCCAGCAGGCGGCGGAGCGCGTGCTCAATGCCACCGACGTTGCCAAACCCATCCAGGAGGAGCTGGAAACCCGCTCCAGCGCGCTCGCTGCACGTTGGGACTGCCTCTTCCGCAATGAACTGTCGGTGGAGGAATTCAAACAACTCGTGCACGAGACCCGGGGCTTCCTCGAGGAGGTGCCCCGCAAGACCGCGGACACCCGCGCCCAGCTCATGGAAATCATGATGGCGCAGGACTTCCAGGACCTCACCGGCCAGGTGATCAAGAAGGTCATCGACATGGCCCAGGAAATGGAAAGCGAGCTACTCAAGGTGCTGGTGGAGAACACCCCCGTCGAGAAACGCGCCCAGTTGGAGACGGGCCTGCTCAACGGGCCGGTCGTCAACACGGCTGGCCGCTCAGACGTGGTCACGAGCCAAGCCCAGGTGGACGAACTGCTGGAGAGCCTGGGATTCTAGGGGGAAGGAACGAGAGGAAGCGCCATGAGTGCATTCGAAGGCATGGAGGACCTGCTGCAGGACTTCCTGACGGAGGCCACCGAACTCCTCGCCGAAGTGGACAACAGGCTCGTGGAGCTGGAGCGCGCTCCCGGTGACCGCGAGCTGCTCAACCAGATTTTCCGCGGCTTTCACACCATCAAGGGCGGGGCGGGCTTCCTCAACGCCACCCCCCTCGTCGAACTGTGCCACCGCACGGAAAACCTTTTCGACAAGCTGCGCAATGGGGAGATGACCCTCACCCCGGAGATCATGGACGTGATCCTGGCCGCCACCGCCTCGGTGCGCACCATGTTCGATGCCCTCGCCCAGGCCCGCATGCCCGAGCCGGACAAGGACCTGATGCTGGAGCTCGACGCCGTGCTGGCGGGGGAAAAGGCCATGCAGGTCTGGCAAAACCAGGCCGTCCACACGCCCCAGGAACCCGTCACGGAGGAAGTGGGCGCGCCGGCAACGGAAACGGGCCCCGACTGGCGCCTCCTCTACCATGCCCTGGTGGGCGGCCGCAGCGAGGAAACCCCAGCGCGCCCCGCCGAGGCGCCCGCCATCCCACCCGCCGCAAGCCCCGCACCCCGTGCGGAGGGCCGGCCGGGGGCGAAAACGCCGCCCGCCAAACAGGTGTCGGCCAAGGACAACACCATCCGCATCGACACCGCGCGGCTCGATCAGGTGCTGAACCTCTCCGGCGAAATCGGGCTCACCAAGAACCGGCTCAACTGCCTGCGCGCAGACATCCTCGCCGGCAAGAACGATCCGGCGACCCTCAAGGCGCTGGATGAAGCGGTAAGCCACCTCGACCTCCTCGTGGGTGATCTGCAGAACGCGGTGATGAAGACCCGCATGCAGCCCATCGGGCGCCTCTTCCAGAAATATCCGCGCCTGGCCCGGGACCTGGCGCGCAGCCTGGGCAAGGACGTGGAGTTGGTGCTGGAAGGGGAGGAGACCGAGATCGACAAAACCATGATCGAGGACCTCAACGATCCCCTGGTGCACCTGGTGCGCAATGCCGTGGATCATGGAGTGGAATCACCGGAGGAACGCCTGGCCGCCGGCAAACCGGCCAAAAGCGTGATCCGCCTTTCCGCCCAGCAGGTCGGGGACCAGATCGTCATCGAGATCGCCGACGACGGCCGGGGCATCCGCGCCGACGTGATCCGGCGCAAGGCGCTGGAAAAAGGCCTGATCGATGCCGAGACCGCCAACAGCCTGGATGAGCGGCAAAGCCTCAATCTCATCTTCCTGCCGGGCTTTTCCACCAAGGACCAGATTTCCGATGTCTCCGGACGGGGCGTGGGCATGGATGTGGTGAAGACCAACATTACCCGCCTCAATGGCCGCATCGACATCCGTTCGGTGGTCGGCCAGGGCACGGTGTTCACTATCACCCTGCCCCTCACGCTGGCCATCCTGCCGGTGCTCATCGTGCGCCTTGGCAACCAGCCCTTCGCCGTACCCCTGTCCATGGTGCGGGAGATCGTGCCCATCCACCCCGAGGAGGTACAGCAGGTTTCCGGTCGCGCCACCCTGGTGGTGCGGGACGAGGTATTGCCGGTGAAAACCCTGGCTGGGCTCATCGGCTGGCCGGACGAGGGTCGCCCCGCCTTCGGCGTGCTCATGCAGTCTGGCGAATCCTCCTTCGTGCTGGCCATCGATGGATTCATCGGCCGCGACGACGTGGTCATCAAGCCGCTGCAGGGTATCAAACCCCACGGTGTGGCCGGCGCCACCCTCTCCGGCGACGGGCAGGTGGTACTGGTGCTGGACATGGAGGCACTGCTCACCCAGGAGACGCCAAGCCCGCACGCCAGCCTGTTTCGCGCCACGGCCTGATCCGCTGCCGGGGGAAATGCCATGCAACTGACGACCCGCCCTCTGCTCCACGCGACCCACGACGAGGTTTTCATCGGCCGCCAGCCCATCCTCGACGGGCAGCAGCGCATCGTCGGCTATGAACTCCTCTTCCGCGATGCCGCTTCCGCCAGCCGGGCGAATGTCACCGACGACCTCATGGCCGGCACCCAGGTGCTGGTGAACACCCTCAGCAACATGGGCGTGGAATGGCTCTTCGGTGACCGCATCGCGTTCCTCAACGTCTCCGCGCCCATGCTGGAAAGCGATTTCCTCGAGCTGTTGCCGGCGCGGCGCATCGTGCTGGAGATTCTGGAGGACGTCACACCGACAGCGGAACTCCTGGAGCGGCTGAAAACCCTGCGGGCGCAGGGCTTCACCCTGGCCCTGGACGATTACGCTGGCAACCCCGCCCTCGATCCCCTGCTACCCCTCGTCACCTTCGTCAAGCTGGACGTGCTCGCCCTGCCCCAGGAGCGGCTACCGGCCCTGGTCAGTGCCCTGCGCCGGCATCCGGTGAAGCTGGTCGCCGAGCGCGTGGAGACCCGCGCCGCCTATAACCTCTGCCGCTCCCTCAAGTTCGATCTCTATCAGGGCTTTTATTTCGCCCGGCCGGAAACCTTGAGCGCGCGGGTCATTCACCCCGGTCAGGCGCTGGTGCTGGAGCTGCTCAACAAGGTCCGCGCCAATGCCGACATCGGGGAAATCGAGAAGGGCTTCAAGCGCGATGTTGCCCTCTCCTTCAAGCTGCTGCGCTATATCAATTCGGTGGGCTTCGGTCTGTCCTGCGAGATCCAGTCCATCCGTCACGCCCTCGCCATCCTCGGCTACCAGCAGCTCTACCGCTGGCTCACCCTGCTGGTGGTGACGGCAAGTGAAAGCTCGACGCCGCCGGCGCTGATGAAAACCGCCGTCACCCGCGGCCGCCTCACCGAACTTTTGGGCGAGGGCCTGTTGGACCGGCAGGACCGGGACAACCTGTTCATCGTCGGCATCTTCTCCCTGCTTGATGCCATGCTGGAAATGCCCATGGAGCAGATCCTGGAAAAGCTCCATCTACCGGAATCCGTTGCCGAGGCGCTGCTGCACCGGGAAGGCGTGTATGGCCCCTTCCTGCAGCTTGCCGAGGCCTGTGAGGGGGCGGACACCACCCGCATGCGGGAACTGGCGCAGGCATTGACCCTCGATCCGGAACGGGTCAACACCGCCCACATTCAGGCACTGGCCTGGGTGGAAGAGCTGGGCATCTAAAGCGGCCCGTCAGGCAAAGAACCAGTAGGTCACCAGAATCGCCGCCACCACGCCGGCCAGATCGGCCAACAGGGCGCAGGCCACCGCGTGCCGCGCGCGCCTTATCCCCACCGCGCCGAAATACACCGCCAGCACATAGAAGGTGGTCTCCGTGCTGCCCTGGATCACCGCCGAAAGGCGCCCGGCCAGGGAGTCGGGCCCGAAGGTGCGCATGGTCTCCACCATCATGGCCCGTGCCCCGCTGCCCGAAAGCGGCTTGATGAAGGCCGTCGGCAGAGCATCGACGAAGCGCGTGTCCAGGCCCGCGGCGGTGGCCCAGCCGCGGATGCCGGAAAGCAGGAGCTCCAGCACGCCACTTGCCCGCAACATGCCAATCGCCACCAGCATGGCCACCAGATAGGGGATGATGCCCACCGCCACCTGGAAACCCTCCTTCGCCCCGTCGAGAAAAGTCTCGTAGAGCGGCACCCGGCGCCACAGAGCGGCGAGCAGAAAAGCGGCGATGAGACCCAGCAGAATGGCATGGGTGAGGAGGGCCGACTGTCTTTGCATCTCCGCCGCCGGCAGGGTGCCGAAATACGCCATGAGTCCCCCCAAAAGGAGCGCCGCTCCGCCCAGATAGAGCATCACGACGGGGTCGAAGAGGCGCAGCCGCTGCACCACTGCCACACTGATCAGCCCCACCAGGGTGGAACAGGAGGTGGCAATGAGGATGGGGATGAAGACATCGGTGGGATTGGCCGCCCCCATCTGGGCGCGATAGGTGAAGATGGTGACGGGAAGCACCGTCACCGAAGAGGCATTGAGCACCAGGAAAAGAATCTGGGCGTTGCTCGCCGTCTCCGGCTGCGGATTCAGACGGTTTAGCTCCCGCATGGCCTTGAGGCCCAGCGGCGTGGCGGCGTTGTCCAGGCCCAGCACATTGGCCGCCAGATTCATCACCACCGCCCCCTGGGCCGGGTGATCGCGGGGCACTTCCGGCATCAGGCGGGTAAAAAGGGGCGACAGAAGCCGGGTGAGGGCGTTGAGGAAACCGCCCGCCTCGCCGATGCGCATGAGGCCGAGCCACAGGCTCATCACACCCGTGAGGCCCAGCGCCACCTCGAAGGCGAGCCTGCTGTCATCGAAAAGCCGCTGCATCACCGCGGCCGCCACCTCCGGGTGGCCCAGGAAGACTGCCTGCACCAGGGTGCCGGCCAGGGCGACGAGGACGAAGCCCGCCCAGATGGCGTTCACCGTGCGGCTTCCCCAGGCTTAAGCGAGCACGCAGTCCACGAAGTAGCGCTTGCGTCCGTTGCTCTCGTCGGCCACGAGGCCATGGATGTCGGTCTCGAAGCCGGGGAATTTCTCGTTGAACTCCCGCGCAAACTGGAGATAACGGACGATGGTGGGGTTGAAGCGTTCCCCCGGAATCAGCAGTGGAATCCCCGGCGGATAGGGGGTGAGCAGCACCGCCGTGATGCGGCCGGCGAGATGATCGATTTCCACCCGCTCGATCTCCCGGTGGGCCATCTTGGCGAAGGCATCGGTGGGCTTCATCGCCGGCGCCATTTCGGAAAGGTACATTTCCGTAGTGAGGCGGGCGATGTCGTTGGCACGGTAGATGCCATGGATGGAATCGCACAGGTCGCGCAGCCCCACCCGCTCATAGCGGGGGTGTTTGGCGACAAACTCGGGCAGCACCCGCCACAGGGGCTGGTTGCGGTCGTAGTCGTCCTTGAACTGCTGCAGGGCGGTCAGCAGCGTGTTCCAGCGCCCCTTGGTGATGCCGATGGTGAACATGATGAAGAAGGAGTAAAGCCCCGTCTTCTCCACGATCACCCCGTGTTCGGCGAGGTACTTGGTGACGATGGCCGCCGGGATGCCCGATTCGGCAAACTCGCCCTCCACGTCCAGGCCGGGCGTGATGACCGTGGCCTTGATGGGGTCGAGCATGTTGAAGCCCGGTGCCAGATCGCCGAAGCCATGCCAGCGTTCGTTGGCGCGCAGAATCCAGTCCTCGCGGCTGCCGATGCCCTCCTCCGCCAGCTCGTCCGGCCCCCACACCTTGAACCACCAGGAGCCGCCGAATTCCCATTCCACCTTGCGCATGGCGCGACGGAAATCCAGCGCCTCGAGGATGGATTCCTCCACCAGGGCGGTACCGCCGGGGGGCTCCATCATCGCCGCAGCGATGTCGCAGGAGGCGATGATGGCGTACTGGGGACTGGTGGACATGTGCATGAGGAAGGCCTCGTTGAAGATGTCCCGGTCCAGTTTCCGTTCCACCGACTCCTGCACCAGGATCTGCGAGGCCTGAGACAGGCCTGCCAGCAGCTTGTGCGTGGACTGCGTGGAAAAGAGCATGGATTTCTGCGGCCGCGGCCGGTCGCGGCCGATGGCGTGCATATCCTTGTAAAAGCGGTGGAAGGCGGCATGGGGCAGCCAGGCCTCATCGAAATGCAGCGTGTCGATGCGGCCATCGAGCATCTGCTTGATGGTCTCCACGTTGTAGAGGATGCCGTCATAGGTGCTCTGGGTGATGGTGAGCACCCGCGGCGGCCGTTTCACCTCCCGGGCGAAGGGATGCGCCTCGATTTTTTTCTGGATGTTTTCCCAGCGGAATTCATCGAGGGGGATCGGCCCGATGATGCCGTAGTGGTTGCGCGTGGGCGTGAGAAACACCGGAATCGCCCCCGTCATGGTGATGGCGTGGAGCACGGACTTGTGGCAGTTGCGGTCCACCACCACCACATCCCCCGGCGCCACCGTGGAATGCCAGACGATTTTGTTGGAGGTGGAGGTGCCATTGGTGACAAAGAACAGATGGTCGGCATTGAAGATGCGCGCCGCATTGCGCTCCGCCGCCGCCACCGGGCCGGTGTGGTCCAGCAACTGGCCCAGCTCCTCCACCGCATTGCACACGTCGGCACGCAGGAGATTTTCGCCAAAGAACTGGTGGAACATCTGCCCCACGGGGCTTTTCAGGAAGGCCACCCCGCCGGAATGTCCCGGGCAGTGCCAGGAATAGGAGCCGTCGGCCGCATAGTGGGTGAGCGCCCGGAAAAAAGGCGGCGGCAGGGAATCGAGATAGGCCCGCGCCTCCCGCACCACATAGCGGGCGATGAACTCTGGCGTGTCTTCGAACATGTGGATGAAGCCGTGCAGCTCCTTGAGCACATCGTTGGGGATGTGGCGGGAGGTGCGCGTCTCCCCATAGAGGAAGATGGGGATGTCGGCATTGCGGAAGCGGATGCCCTCGACGAAGGCGCGAATCTGGGACACAGCGTGTTGGGCGAGCTCTGGCGTGGAGAACTCCTCGTCATCGATGGAGAGAATGAACGCGGAAGCACGGCTTTGCTGCTGGACGAAAGAGGCCAGGTCACCGTAGCTGGTGGCGCCGAGGACTTCCATGCCCTCATCCTCGATGGCCTTGGCCAGCACACGGATGCCAATGCCGCTCGCGTTTTCGGAGCGGAAATCCTCGTCGATGATCACGATGGGAAAGCGAAAGCGCATGGTCGGCCCGTTAGCGGTGAAAGAGGGGAAAAGCCTTGCCGGCCGCGGCCGGCGTGGCCAAATGTATCACAAGCCGGGCCCGCTGCCGCAGGCCGGGCCCGGCCGGGCCGGCGGAGGCTCAGATGCGCGGCAGGGTGACGCCGCGCTGGCCCTGGTACTTGCCGCCGCGGTCCTTGTAGGACACCTCGCACGGCTCGTCGGACTCGAAGAAGATCACCTGCGCCACGCCTTCGTTGGCATAGATCTTGGCCGGCAGCGGCGTGGTGTTGGAAAACTCCAGGGTCACATAGCCCTCCCACTCCGGCTCGAAGGGCGTGACGTTGACGATGATGCCGCAGCGGGCATAGGTGGACTTGCCCAGGCAGATAGTGAGCACATTGCGGGGGATGCGGAAATACTCCACCGTCCGCGCTAGGGCGAAGGAATTGGGCGGAATGATGCAATAGTCCCCGGTCACCTCGACGAAGGAATTGGGGTCGAAGTTCTTGGGATCGACGATGGTGGTGTTGATGTTGGTGAACAGGCGGAATTCGTTGGAGCAGCGGATATCGTAGCCATAGCTCGAGGTACCGTAGGAGACGATGGGATGGCCATTGATCTCCTTCACCTGGTTGGGCTCGAAGGGCTCGATCATGCCGTACTCCAGGGCCATACGGCGAATCCATTTGTCCGATTTGATGCTCATCAGGCGCCCGCAGGTCGAGGAACAAAAATGTTTACGGGAAACAACAGGGGGGTTTCCGTTCCCTGCCGGCGAAGGGGCAAGGAACCGGGCGGACCGCGGCTTCATCCCGCGGATTCCGCCCTCCCCGCTAGCTTAACCCGAAACGGCGCAGGGCGGCGAGGCCGCGCCCGGCTTGCCGGCCCCTCAGGTATTCTGGATGACGATGGTGGGGAACTTGGCCGAGTGATCCGCCGCCAGCTCGCCGATCTTCACCGCCACCCGGCGGGCAATCTGCTTGTAAATCTGGGCGGCGCGGCTGTCTGGGTCGGCCACCACGGTGGGTTTGCCGGAATCGGCCTGCTCGCGGATGTGGATGTCCAGGGGCAGCGCGCCCAGGAACTCCACGTTGTAGTCCCGGCACATGCGCTCGCCGCCGCCTTCGCCGAAAATGCGCTCCTCATGCCCGCACTTGGAGCAGATGTGGATGCTCATGTTCTCCACCACGCCGAGGATGGGGATGTTCACCTTCTCGAACATCTTGAGGCCCTTGCGGGCGTCGATGAGGGCAATGTCCTGGGGGGTGGTGACGATCACGGCACCGGTCACCGGCACCCGCTGGGCGAGGGTGAGCTGGATGTCCCCCGTGCCCGGTGGCAGGTCCACCACCAGGTAGTCCAGATCATCCCACTTGGTCTGGTTGAGGAGCTGCTCCAGGGCCTGGGTCACCATGGGGCCGCGCCAGACCATGGGGGTTTCCACGTCGATGAGAAAGCCAATGGACATGGCCTGCAGGCCGTGGCCCATCATGGGCAGCAGATGCTGGCCATCCTCGGAGGCTTCCGGCTTGCCGGTGATGCCCAGCATCATGGGCTGCGAAGGACCGTAGATGTCGGCATCCAGAATCCCCACCCGCGCCCCTTCCGCGGCAAGCGCCAGGGCAAGGTTCACCGCCGTGGTGGATTTGCCCACCCCCCCCTTGCCGGAGGCGACGGCAATCACGTTGCGCACACCGGGCACCGGTTTGACGCCCCGCTGCACCGCATGGGCGATGATCTTGAAGGAGACATGGGCGGTGACCTGGCCCACGCCGGGAATGGCTTTCACCGCGTTCTCGGCCAGGGCCTTGATCTCGCCCAGGACACTTTTCGCCGGATAGGGCAGGACGATGTCGAAGCTGACGTCGTTGCCTTCGATGCGGATGTTGCGCACGGTCTTCGCCGTGACGAAATCCTTCTGCATGTTGGGATCGACGGCGCCCTTGAGGGCTTCCTGCACTTGCTGCTCGGTAATGGACATGCTTACTCCCTGTTCAGGACCACCGGAAAGGGCACCATTCTAATGCCTTTTGCCCGGCCACGGCAAAAATTTCCTGAAAAATCATGGAATAACCCCAAACGCCGAGCGGAATATCCAGCCAGACCCACAAGCCGCCCACCGCCAGCGGCCCTGGAGCCGCTAAAATGTTTGTTTTTCGCCAAGAACGCCAATGACACGCACCCTCCTCGTCACTTCCGCCCTGCCCTACGCCAACGGCAGCATCCATCTGGGACATCTCGTGGAATACATCCAGACTGACATCTGGGTGCGCTTCCAGAAGATGCAGGGCCATACCTGCTACTACGTCTGTGCCGATGACACCCACGGCACCCCCATCATGCTGCGCGCGGAAAAGGAAGGCATCACGCCGGAAGCCCTCATCGCCCGCATGCACGGCGAGCATCTGCGGGATTTCAGCGGCTTTCACATCGCCTTTGACAACTACTACACCACCCATTCGGAGGAGAACCGGAAGCTTGCGCAAACCATCTACCGCCGGCTGCGGGACGAGGCGGGGCTGATCGAGGTGCGCACCATCGAGCAGTTCTACGATCCGGAACGGGAGATGTTCCTCCCCGACCGCTTCATCAAGGGGGAGTGTCCCCGCTGCCATGCCAAGGACCAGTACGGCGACAACTGCGAAGTGTGTGGCGCGAGTTATTCCCCCACCGAGCTTATCGAGCCCTATTCGGTGGTATCGGGAGCGAAGCCGGTGCGCCGGCAGTCGGAACATTATTTTTTCCGCTTGAGCGACCCGCGCTGCCGGCAGTTCCTGGAATCCTGGACCCAGGCCGGCCACCTGCAGGAAGAGGCCGCCAACAAAATGCGGGAATGGTTCGCCAGCGGCCTGCAGGACTGGGACATCTCCCGCGATGCCCCTTATTTCGGCTTTGAGATTCCGGATGCGCCCGGCAAGTATTTCTACGTCTGGATGGACGCGCCCATCGGCTACATGGCGAGCTTCGCCAATCTGGCGAACCGCCTCAACCTCAATTTCGATGCCTACTGGAAGGCAGACGCCGAGGCCGAGCTCTATCATTTCATCGGCAAGGACATCCTCTACTTCCATGCCCTCTTCTGGCCGGCCATGTTGCATTTCTCCGGCCATCGCACACCGACCCGGATCTTCGCCCACGGCTTCCTCACCGTCGATGGGCAGAAGATGTCCAAGTCCCGCGGCACCTTCATCACCGCAGAAAGCTATCTGCGCCTGGGTCTGGACCCGGAGTGGCTGCGCTATTACTACGCCGCCAAGCTCAATGCCAGCATGGAGGACATCGACTTAAGCCTTTCGGATTTCGTCGCCCGCGTGAACAGCGATCTGGTGGGCAAATACGTGAACCTCGCCAGCCGCAGCGCCGGCTTCATCAGCAAGCGCTTCGGAGGCCGCCTCGCCCCCACCCTGGCAGGGCATGGGGTGCTTGCCCAGCTCGCCGCCGCCGCCCCGACCCTCGCCGCCCACTATGAGGGGCGGGAATACGCCAAGGCGGTGCGCGAGATCATGGCGCTTGCGGACGTGGCCAACCAGTACGTGGACGAACACAAGCCCTGGGAGCTCGCCCGCGACCCCGGACAGGCAACCCGCCTGCACGAGGTCTGTTCCGTGAGTCTCAATCTCTTCCGCCTCCTCACCCTCTACCTGAAACCCGTCCTGCCGCGCCTCGCGCAGGAGGTGGAGGATTTCCTCAACATCCCGCCCTTAAGCTGGCAGGATGCCGCCCGGGTGCTCACCGATCATGAAATCAAACCTTTTCGCCATCTGATGACCCGCATCGATTCCAAACAGATCGATGCCCTGTTGGAAGCCAACCGGCAAACCCTGGAAGCGCCGACCCCGGAAGTGCACGCGCCGGTGCGCCATGGGGAAAGGCAGCAACATGGGGCGACCCCCCCTTCCGCCGGGGAAAAGGGGGGAAAGGAAGAAGGGGGGACGCCTTTCATTTCCATCGACGAGTTCGCCAGGATCGATCTGCGCGTGGCCCGCATCGTCCATGCCGAGGCCGTGGAGGGCGCGGACAAGCTGCTCAAGCTCACTTTGGACATCGGCGAGGAAAAACCCCGCACAGTGTTCGCCGGCATCAAGTCCGCCTATGACCCCGCGCGGCTTGTCGGCAGGCTCACGGTCATGGTGGCGAACCTGGCGCCGCGCAAGATGAAATTCGGCGTATCGGAAGGGATGGTGCTGGCCGCCTCCGGCCAGGGCCCCGGCATCTATCTGCTGAGTCCCGACGAGGGGGCGCAACCGGGCATGCGGGTGAAATGAAAAAGGGGCCGGAGCCGGCGACAACGCCGCTCCGCCCCCCCCTTAAGCAGCCCTTTGGGCTTTCAGGGCTTCAGATAGACATAGCCCTCGGCCGCCTGCAGACGACCCACCTCGGCCACGCCGGAGGGCACGATCTTGGCCCCGGGCAGCACCTTCGACTTGTCGATCTTGCGGCTCACCAAGGTGTTGTTGCAGACCCGGAAGTCCACCCCCTTGCTCATCAGCTCCTCCACGGGGATGTTGTAGGGGTTGCCGTTTTTGTCGGCCGCGCCCTCGAGGAGAAAGTCGATGCCCGCCCCGTGGGTGACCACCACGATCTTGGCCTTGGGATCGGCGTTGAGGTGGTTGTTGATGTTACGCAGGGCCGCCGTGGCCACCGCGCTGTCGTTGATGTGGTAAACCACCTTGGTGGTGTCCGCCGCCTTGTTCTGCGTGGCACAGCCGCCCACGCCCAGAAGGGCGGCAACGAAGATCAAGGCACCCAACCGTTTCAGGTACGTCATATGTGTCTCCTTGAAAAAAGTTTTTTTCACAAGCGCGCCGCAACCGCCGCGCTTGCCCTTAAGATGAAGTCGCCCGCGTGCTTTAGTCAATAGTCCTAAGCTACCGCACACGGACACCATAACCACTTGATCGGCAATGTTTTTTCGTGAGGGAAGTGGATGAGCACCGTCACGCGCCGCCTTCGCCTTTTCGGCCGGGTGCAGGGCGTTTTTTTCCGGGAATCCATGTGCAGGGAAGCGGCTGCCCTGGGCGTCCGGGGCTGGGTGCGCAATTGCACCGATGGCAGCGTGGAAGCCATGGTGCAGGGGGAAGCGGCCCAGGTGGAGGCCCTCATCGCCTGGGCGCGCCGGGGGCCGCCCCAGGCCAGGGTGGAGCGTCTGCAAGTCGAGCCCGCCACGGGGAACTTCGAGGGTTTCCTGCGCCTGCCCACCGCGGACTGCCCGCCCCCTTCGGCAGCGCAAGGCCCGCCACGGCAGTGACCTTGGCGCTGGCCGCCTGGGCAAAAAAAAAAGCGCGGGAGAGACCCGCGCTTCAAATCCACCAAAGGAGGAGGATGGAGGAGGAGACAACGCCAAAACCCCTCGCTAACGAGCGCAAGGGCGATTTGGTTTAAGCATTATCTAATATTCTGACACACTGTGCAACCCCTTTGGGCATCGGGGCTGCCCAGGTAAGGACGGGGAAGCGGACACGGGGCACGGGAGGTTCCCCTCCCCCAAGGGGGGCCTGGCCAGCCTCTCACCGGGCCTTGCGGGGGAAACCCTCGCCCTCGGGAAAAGGCTCCAGGTGAAGGCTGAAACCATTGATGCTGCGCAGCCTCCCCGGAGGCGGGGTCAGGGATACAAACCAGCGCTTTCCCGAGCTTGAGGGACGGAGTGGCGATCTAGCCGTAGAGCACACTCACGTTGTCATCGGCGAGCCACGCACGCAGCCCGTCCAGCAGGCCGTCGTCGAGCTGGACGCGCCAGGCATCGCCAAGGGTGAGGGTGCACTGGCCGACGCTGTTGCGGTAGCAGATGGTGACCGGGCAGCCGCCCGGCTCGTCCTCCCCCGCTGGCGGTCTGCGGTAGGGGGCGAGCAGTTCCCGCAGCTTTTCCGCGCTCGCCTGCCCGTTGATGGCAAGGCGGACGGCGCGGGCAAAGCGGGTACGCGCCTCGGCGATGCCATAGAGCCTATCCGCACTCACCCGCAGCCCCCCCGAATAGTCGTCCCGGCTCACCCGGCCTTCCACCACCAGCAGGTGATCCTCCCGGAGGAGATCCCGGTGGCGTTCGTAGAGCTCCCGGTACACCGCCACCTCCACCTGTGCCTCGCCATCGTCGAGGGTGACGAAGGCCATTTTGCCGCGCCGCGTCATCATGGTGCGGATGCCATGGATGATGCCCGCCAAAAGCTGTTTGTCCGGCTGGGGTGAAAGCTCAGAAAGGCGCGTCTTGACGAAGGCCGCCACTTCTTCGCGGTAGGCTTCGAAGGGATGGCCGCTGAAATAGAAGCCCAAGCTTTTCTTTTCCTGCTGCAGCCGCTCCCGGGGCGACCAGCGGGGCACTTCCACCAAGGCTTCTTCGCTCGCGCCCCCCGCCGCCGGCTCGCCGAAGAGGCTGGCCTGCTGGGTGCCCGCCGCCTGCTCCGCCGCTTCCAGGGCATGGCCCACGGAGGCCAGGAGGCTTGCGCGGTGATCGTTCACGCTGTCGAAGGCGCCGGCCATGATGAGGGCCTCGATGACGCGCCGGTTGACGTGGCGCCGGTCCACCCGCCGGCAGAAATCGAAGAGGCCGGTGAAGGGACCGCCGGACTTTCGCGCACGAACGATGGCCTCGATGGCCGCCTGGCCGGTGCCCTTGATGGCGCCCAGGCCGTAACGGATCTGCCGCTCGTTCAGGGGCACGAAGCCGTATTCGCTGGCATTGATGTCGGGCGGCAGCACCTCGAGGTCGTTTTCCACACAGTCGGCGAAGAGGTGGAAGACCTTGTCGGTGTCGCCCATGTCGGCGGTGAGGGTGGCAGCCATGAACGCTGCCGGATAGTGGGCCTTGAGGTAGGCGGTCTGGTAGGCCACCAGCGCGTAGGCGGCGGAGTGGGATTTGTTGAAGCCGTACTCGGCGAACTTCTCCATGAGGTTGAAAAGCTCGGTGGCGAGCTTCTCGTCCACCCCCCGCTCCACCGCGCCCTTGACGAAGATGCTGCGGTGCTTGGCCATCTCCTCCGGTTTTTTCTTGCCCATGGCCCGCCGCAGCAGGTCCGCCGCGCCCAGGGTGTAGCCGCCCAGAATCTGGGCGATCTGCATCACCTGCTCCTGATAGACGATTACGCCGTAGGTGGCTTTCAGCACGCCTTCCAGCTTAGGGTGCATGTAATCCACCCGTGCCCGGCCGTGTTTGCGGTTGATGAAGTCATCCACCATGCCCGACTGCAGCGGGCCGGGACGGTAGAGGGCGACGAGGGCGATGATGTCTTCGAAGGTGTCCGGCTGCAGGCGACGGATGAGGTCCTTCATGCCGCGGCTTTCCAACTGGAACACGGCGGTGGTGTTGCAGGCCTTGAGCAGGCGGTAGGTCGCCGCATCGTCGAGGGGGATGCGGGCGATGTCGAAGCCATCATCCCCCTCCTTGAGCGCCAGGCGGCGCACGAATTTCACTGCCCAGTCGATGATGGTGAGGGTGCGCAGCCCGAGGAAGTCGAATTTGACCAGCCCCACCGCCTCCACGTCATCCTTGTCGAACTGGCTGACCACGGAATCGGAGCCCTCGGCGATGTAGATGGGCAACAGATCGGTGATGCGGCCGGGGGCGATGAGCACCCCTCCCGCGTGCATCCCCACGTTGCGGGTGAGCTCCTCCAGTTTCAGCGCCAGATCGATGAGGGCACGCACCTCCTCCTCGTTTTCATAGCGCTCCTTCAGTTGGGGCTCGAGCTCCAGGGCACGGGCCAGGGAAACGGGCTTCACCCCTTCCACCGGAATGAGCTTGGAGAGCTGATCGCAGAAGTTGTAGGGCAGGTCCATGACCCGGCCCACGTCGCGGATCACCGATTTGGAACCCAGCGTGCCGAAGGTGGCAATCTGCGAAACACTCCCCTCGCCGTAGCGTTGGCGCACGTACTGGATCACCCGGTCGCGGCCGTCCTGACAGAAATCCACGTCGAAGTCGGGCATGGACACCCGCTCCGGGTTGAGGAAACGCTCGAAAAGCAGGTCGTAGCGCAGGGGGTCCAGATCTGTGATGCCAAGACAAAACGCCACCAGCGAACCGGCGCCTGAACCCCGCCCCGGCCCCACCGGCACGCCATGGTTCTTCGCCCAGTTGATGAAGTCGGCCACGATCAGGAAATAACCGGAAAAACCCATCTGCACGATGGTGGCGGTCTCGAACTTAAGGCGTGCCTGGTAACGGGGCCGCGCCGCGGCCAGCGCGGCCGGATCGGGGTAGAGTTGTTGCAGACGCCGCTCTAGCCCTTCCTCCGCCTGTTGGACGAGGAATTCGTCCAGGCTCATGCCGGGCGGAGTGGGGAAAAGGGGGAGTCGTGGTTTGCCCAGCTCGATGGTGAAGTTGCAGCGCTTGGCGATCTCCACGCTGTTGGCGAGCGCCTCCGGCAAATCGGCGAAGAGGGCGGCCATCTCCTGCTGGGTCTTGAAGTACTGCTCCTCGGTGAAGGGACGCGGTCGCCGCGGGTCATTCAGCACATAGCCTTCGGCGATGCACACCCGCGCCTCGTGGGCGATAAAGTCCTCGCGGCTCATGAACTGGATGGGATGGGTGGCCACGACCGGCAGCCCCATGCTGCGTGCCAGTCCCACCGCCAGTTCCACATGGACCTGGGCTTGGCTTAGGCCCGGCCGCTGCAGCTCCAGGTAATAGGCGTTGGGAAACCAGCGCGCCCATTCTTCTGCAAGGTGCCTCGCGCGTTCCCAGTTCTGCTGCAGCAGGGCCTGCCCCACGTCGCCCTGATGGGCGCCGGAAAGCACGATGAGGCCGGCCGCCCCCTCGGCGAACCACTCCCGGCGCAACTCCGCCCGGCCGCGGTAGAGGTTTTCCCGGTAGGCGCGCGACAACAGCTCACACAACCGGCGATAGCCGTCACGGTCACGGCACAAAAGCAGCAGACGGAAAGGCTGGTCCCGGTTTGCCTCATTGGTGAGCCACACATCGCAGCCGATGATGGGCTTGATGCCCGCATTCCGCGCCGCGCGGTAGAACTTCACCAGGGCGAAGACATTCGCGAGATCGGTGAGCGCCAGGGCGGGCATGCCGTCTTCGCGCGCTTTGGCGACTGCATCGTCCACACGCACGATGCCATCGACCACGGAATATTCGGAATGCAGACGCAGATGGACGAAGGTGGGGTCGGGCATGGGGTGGAATTTTACCCCCTTTGCTTCGCCTCCCTGTGTCCGGGACTTCTCCCCCTGCCGTCAGTCTGGAACGATCGGCTGTGGCTTCGCCCTCGCCGTCGGGCGCGTGATTTTCCTGCGCTTGGCGCTTCGTCTTTCAAACGATATCGCCGGCGCTTTCTGCATCCAGCAGGACATCGACGCCACAGGCAGGGGTGATGGCGGCCGCAGGCAGCATCCCGCCGCCCCGCCAGCGGGCCACCGCCTCCCGTTTGCCTGCACCCGTCACCAGGAAGAGCACGCTGCGCGCCCGGGAGAGCCTCGCCGCAGAGAGGGAAACGCGCTGGGGTGGAGGCTTCGGGGCGTTTTCGATGGCGAGCACATCCGGCGCCGTGGGCCCCACCCCCCAGTCGTGGCCGGGAAACAGGCTTGCCGTGTGGCCGTCCTCGCCCAGGCCCAGCAGCACGAGGTCGAAATCCCCCACCCCCGCGAGCGCCTGCCGATAAGCCTCCACCGCCGCCGCCAGTCCCCGTTCGGTGGGGATGAGGTGCACCTGCGCAGCCGGGATGGGCACCCGGTCAAGCCAGACCGTCTGCGCCATGACGCTGTTGCGCTCCGGGTCGTTTGCGGCCGCCACCCGTTCATCACCGAACCACACGTGCCAGCGCGACCAGTCGGTGGCAAGCTGCGGCAGCAGGCTGTAGAGGAGACGCGGCGTGGTGCCGCCGGCGAGCACGATGTGAAAGGCGCCCCGTTCACCGATGGCGCGGCGTGCCGCCTCCTCCACGCGGCGCATCGCTTCCGCCGCCACCGCTGGGGCATCGGGCAGGACGTGCCAGCGGGTGGGCGTCATACTTCGTTACGCCATTCCTGATCCTCACCGTCGAACAGCCGGTTGGCCTCCTGCAGGCCCCAGCTACCCGCCGGATAGGTATGGATGTAATCCCGCTCCATGGCCCAATGCTTGAGGATGGGGTCCACCACCCGCCAGGCCCATTCCACTTCGTCGTAGCGGAGAAACAGGGTACGATCCCCTTCGATGACGTCCAGCAGCAGGTTTTCGTAGGCATCCAGGGATTTAACCCCGGGTTCCTGATAGAAGGCATTCATCTTCAACACCCTCGTCTGCATCTCCAGGCCCGGCTGCTTGACGTGCACCTCCATGTGCATGCTCTCCTCCGGCTGCAACGAAAGCACGATCCAGTTGGGCGCGATGGAAGTGAGCGGCGTTTCCCGGAACAGTTGCTGCGGCGGATGCTTGAAGCGGATGGCGATGAGGGAAAGCTGCTTGGCCATGCGTTTGCCGGTGCGCAGGTAGAAGGGCACATCCCGCCACCGCCAGTTGTCGATATAGAACTTGGCGGCGACGAAAGTCTCCGTCACCGAACCGGGCTCCACCCCTTCCTCCTCCTGGTAGCCGGGCACCGGCTCGCCATTGATGAAACCGGGGCCGTACTGGGCGCGGAAGGCGTGGGCGTTGACCGAACGCTTGGAAATCGGCCGGATGGAACGCAGCACCTTCACTTTTTCATCCCGCACCGCATCGGCATCCATGTTGGCGGGGGGTTCCATGGCCACCACGGTGAGTAGTTGCATGAGGTGGTTCTGCAGCATGTCCCGCAGCGCCCCCGCCCGCTCGTAATAATCCGCGCGCTTGCCGATCCCCACCTGTTCCGCCACGGTGATCTGCACGTGGTCGATGAAATTGCGGTTCCACAGGGGTTCGATGAGGGTATTGGCAAAGCGGAAGACCAACAGGTTCTGCACCGTTTCCTTGCCCAGGTAGTGGTCGATGCGATAGACCTGCTGCTCATCGAAGTGCTTGTGCAGCACCTGGTTCAGCATCTCCGCGCTTTCGATGTCCTCGCCGAAGGGTTTCTCCACCACGATGCGGTGCAGGCCGCGGGGCTTGTTCAACCCCGCGCGGTCGAGATTGTTGATGACCGCCACGAATTCGGCCGGCTTGATCGCCAGGTAGAAAACCACATTGGTACACGCCCCCATCTTGGGGGTGGCCAGCGCCTGCTTGAGCTTTTCGTAGTCCTCGCGGTTGTGCAGCTCGCCCTGCACGTAGGTGAAGCGTTGCGCGAATTTTTCGAAGAGCCCGGGATCGAACTGCGCCTGAAGTTTCCTCTCCAGCGCCTCGCGCATGAAGTTACGCCAGTCCTCGTCGGTGAAGGGACGCCGGCCGAAGGCAAACAGGCTCATGTGGCCCGGCAGCCGGCCGGCCCTTTCCAGATGATAGAGCGCCGGCAGCAGCTTGGTCTGCGACAGGTTGCCCGTGGAACCGAAGATGACGAAGCTGCAGGGGGTATCAGGATTGGTGGTCTGATTGCCGTTCATGCCTTGCTCCCGGTCTTCACCGCGTGGCCGCCAAAGCCCTTGCGCATCATGGCGAGCAGCTTGGCGGGGAAATCGTTTTTGCCCTGGCTGGCAAAACGCATCATCAGGGCCAGGGTCATCACCGGTGTCGGCACGCCCTGCTCCACCGCCTCCAGCGCCGTCCAGCGTCCCTCCCCGGAATCCGGCACATAGGGCTCGATGTCGGCGAGCCTTGCATCCTGCGCCAGCGCCTCCGCGGTGAGGTCGAGAAGCCAGGAGCGCACCACACTGCCATGGCGCCAGAGCTCGGCAATGGCCGCCAGATCCAGCTCGAACTCCCGCTTGGCGCCGAGCAGGGCAAACCCTTCCGCCAGCGCCTGCATCATGCCGTATTCGATGCCGTTGTGGATCATCTTGGTGAAATGGCCCGCCCCCACCGGCCCGCAGTGCAGCCAGCCCGTCTCCGGCGTGGGAGCCAGCACCCGCATGTAGGGTGTGATGCGGCTGGCCGCCTCGGCCTCGCCGCCGAACATGAGGCAATAGCCATTGGCAAGCCCCCAGATGCCGCCGGACACACCGCAGTCGATGAACTGCAGGCCGTGTTTTTTCAGCTCGACACCGTGGCGGATGGCGTCCTTGTAATAACCGTTGGCACCATCCACCACGAGATCGCCCGCTGAAAGGAGGGGCGTGAGCCGGCCGATGGCCTCCTCGGTTGCCGCCCCCGCCGGCAGCATGAGCCAGACGATGCGCGGCGGCGGCAGGGCCTCGACGAGCTCGTCAAAAGTCCGCACCGCGCGCGCGCCCGTTTCCTGTGCCAACGCCTCGGTGACCTCGAAGCTGCGGTTCCACGCCACCACCTCCACGCCACCGCGGGCGAGGCGCCGCGCCATGTTGCCGCCCATGCGGCCCAATCCCACCATTGCGATTCTCATGCGTCACTCCTTGAGCTTGGCCAGCGAAGAATACGCTCTATAATCCCTTTTTTCGCTTCCACTATAGAAGAACAACCGATTCCGCCGGAATGCCCCTCCAGGTTCTTTTCGCCACTTCGGAAATCCATCCCCTGATCAAGACCGGGGGGCTTGCCGACGTCTCGGGCGCCCTGCCCGCTGCGCTGCGCGGGCTGGGGGTGGACGCCCGCGTGCTGGTTCCGGGCTATCGCGCCCTCCTCGAACGTCTGGGCAGGAGCGACACGGTGGCGTGGTTTCCGCACCCCTTTACACAAGGGCAGGTGGAGTTGCGCGCAGCGGAAGTGCCGGGCAGCGGCGTTCCGCTCTATATCGTCGTCTGGGATGAGTACTTTAACCGAGACGGCGGCCCCTATCAGGCGGCCGATGGCCGCGACTGGCCGGACAATGCGCTCCGTTTCGGCTTGCTCTCCCATACCGCGGCGCTGCTTGCCTCGACGGACACCCCCCTCCACTGGCGGCCCCACCTCCTCCACTGCAATGACTGGCAGACGGGGCTTGCACCGGCCTACCTCCATTTCCGCCGGCAGCACACGCCGACGGTGATGACCATTCACAACCTCGCCTATCAGGGCAATTTCGGCGCCGAGTGGCTTGCCTCCCTGCGTCTGCCGCCGGAGAGTTTCAGTCTGCATGGCCTCGAATATTACGGTCATCTCTCCTTCCTCAAGGCCGGGCTGTATTACGCCAGTTGGCTGACGACGGTGAGCCCCACCTACGCGCGGGAAATCCAGGAGGAAAGCCTGGGCTTCGGCATGCATGGTCTGCTCAAGGCGCGATCTGCAACCTTGACCGGCATTCTCAACGGCATCGATACCAACGAATGGGACCCGGCCACGGACCCCCACCTGCCCCAGGGTTATGATGCCGATCATCTCCAGGGCAAGGCGGTCTGCCGGCGCGTGCTGAGGCAGCGCCTGGGGCTTGCGTTGGATGAGACGCGCCCCCTCATCGCCGTCATCTCCCGCATCACCTACCAGAAGGGTTCCGACGTGGTGCTCGCCCTCGCCCCCGCCCTGTTGCGCGAAAGGGCGCAGATGGCCATCCTGGGCAGCGGCGAAAAGGAGCTGGAAGCGGCCTTCACCTGCCTTGCCGCACGGCATCCGGGGGAGCTGTCGGTCACCATCGGTTTCGACGAAGGGCTGTCCCATCTCATGGAGGCCGGTGCCGATCTCTTCCTCATGCCCTCCCGTTACGAGCCCTGTGGCCTCAACCAGATGTACAGCCAGCGCTACGGCACACCGCCGGTGGTGCATGCCACCGGCGGACTGGCGGACACGGTGATCGATGCCACGGCGGAGAATCTTGCCAACGGCACTGCCACCGGCTTCGTCTTCCACGACATGCATTACGCCAGTGTGCTGGCCGGCGTCAGCCGCGCCCTTGCTGCCTGGCGCGATGTGCCCACCTGGCGCCGCATCCAGCGCGCCGCGATGGCCATGGATTTTTCCTGGGCGCGCAGCGCCCGCGCCTATCTGGACCTGTACCGGAGCGTATCAGGAATCAGCAATCAGGAATCAGGGATCGGAACGTAAGGGGCGCCGGAACACTCAATGTGCCCGCGCGCAAGGCGACGGCACCGGAAACGCCGGTTTTCTGAGCGTTCACCGAAATTCCCGCTTTTTTGTCTTCACAGGGCGTTGGTGTTCGGCTGCCCCTTTTCCGGCCACCGCCTACAGCCACACCATGAGCCCCATTTCCAGGGGATGGGTGAGCAGGGCGTGGGAGGGATAGGCGCGGATACGGTAGTCCAGACGGCCGCAGAGGCTGGGGGCGAGATCGAGGACGAAGCGGTGTTCCCCCGTCTCCCCGTCCAGACGATCGAAGCGGAAGCGGTAACGATGGGCGTCCTCGGCGTGGTGCTTGTTGCCCCGCGTCAGCAGCAGCTCCACCACCACGTCCTCCGGCTGCAGGCCATTCAGCCTGACCCCCACCTCGATGCGCACCTCCTCGCCAAAGCGGATGCGTCTTGGCGGCGTATCCAGCCGGCGTAACGTCACCCCCGGCCAGGCGGCACGCACCCGCTGTTTCCATTGCGCGAGGCTCCTTGCCCGCGCATAGTTTTCCTGCGCGAGATACCGTCCCGCTTTCGCCGCCGGGAGATAGAAGCGGCTTACGTATTCGCTCACCATGCGGCTTGCGTTGAAACGCGGCAGCAGGGTGGCGATGGAGGTTTTGGCCATCTTCACCCATTCTGGTGAATAGCCGAATTTGTCGCGCTTGTAGTAGAGGGGGATGACCTGGTCCTGCAGCAGTTCGTAGAGCGTCTGGCTGTCCTCCTTGTTGCGCCGGTATTCGTCCATGTTCTCCGGTGCGGGTTTGATGGCCCAGCCATTGGTGCCGTCGTAACCTTCGCCCCACCAGCCATCCAGCACCGACAGGTTGAGCACACCGTTGATACCCGCCTTCATGCCGGAGGTGCCGCTCGCCTCCAGGGGATAGACGGGGTTGTTCAGCCACACGTCCACGCCCGCCACCAGACGCCGCGCCATGTTGAGGTCGTAGCCTTCCGCCAGCAGCACTTTGCCGACGAATTCCGGCATGTGCATGATGTGGTAAATCTGCCGGATGAGCTCCTGCCCCGGTTGGTCGGCGGGATGGGCCTTGCCGGCGAAGATGAAGAGCACGGGACGTTCTCCATCCGCCACGATCTCCCGCAGCCAGTCCAGATTCTCGAAGAGGAGGGTGGCCCGCTTGTAGGTGGCGAAACGCCGTGCGAAGCCAATCGTCAGCACATTGGGGTTGGCCGGGTCCGCATAGCGGAACATGCGGTCCAGATGCGCCTGGGAGCCATGGTTGCGCAGATGCTGGTGGGTGATGCGATGCCGGATGAGCTGCAGCATCTGCGATTTGAGGGACTGGTGCACACTCCAGAAGAGGTGATCGGGAATGCGGTCGATGCGGGACCAGAAGTCAGGGTCCGACATGCGGTGGCGCCACTCGTAACCGAGGAACTGGTCGAACAGCTCGATCCACTCCAGCGCCAGGAAGGTGGGCACGTGCACGCCGTTGGTGACGTAGGTCATGGGGTTTTCCTCCGCTTCGATCTGCGGCCAGAGGTCGGCGCAGATGCGGGAGGACACGCCACCATGGATGCGTGAGACGCCGTTATGGCGGCGGGAACCGCGGATGGCCAGGGCGGTCATGTTGAAATCCGGGCTGCCATCCTTGCGACCGAGGGCCATGAGTTCATCGCGGCTGATGCCCAGTTCCGGCAGGAAGTCGCGGAAATACGCCTCGATCATGTCCGGCGCGAAGTGATCGTGGCCTGCCGGCACCGGCGTGTGGGTGGTGAACACCGTGTTTACCGCCACCGCCTCCAGGGCGCTGGCGAAATCCAGGCCCGCTTGGCGCAGCATGCGGATGCGCTCCAGAATCAGGAAGGCGGCGTGTCCCTCGTTGATGTGCCACACCGTGGGCTTCAGGCCCATGGCACTGAGGGCCCGCGGGCCGCCAATGCCCAGAATGATCTCCTGGCGGATGCGGGTGTGACGGTCACCGCCATAGAGCTGGTGGGCGATGTCCCGGTCTTCCGGCGTGTTTTCCTCGAGGTCGGTATCGAGCAGGATAAGGCGCACATGGCCGATGATGGCCTGCCACACCTTGACCGCCACCTGGCGGCCGGCGAGGGGCACACGCACGATGAGTTCATTGCCATCGTCCTCGAGCACCGGACTGATGGGCAGATCATCGAAATCCGCGTCGTGATAGGTGGCCACCTGCTGGCCTTCGCTGTTGATGGTCTGGGTGAAATAGCCCTGGCGGTAGAGCAGTCCCACGGCGATGAAGGGCAACCGCATATCGCTTGCCGCTTTGCAGTGGTCACCGGCAAGGATGCCCAGGCCACCGGAATAGATGGGGAAACTTTCGTGCAGGCCGAATTCGAAACAGAAATAGGCCACCAGATCGTGTTCCCCCAGGCTTTCCTGGCCGGAAGGGCGCATCGGCTCCGAGTGATAGGTGTCATAGGCCGACAGCACCCGGTTGTAGGTGGCGAGAAAAACCTGGTCGTCCACCGCATCCACCAGGCGTTGCTCGTCGATGCGGCGCAAAAACAGCTTGGGGTTGTGTCCCACCGCATCCCACAGGCCGGGATGCAGACGCGCAAACAGGGTACGGGTGGGCCGATCCCAGCTGTACCAGAGATTGGTGGCGAGTTCCTCCAGGCGGGCAAGCCGTCGGGGAATCTTCGGGTTCACCTCGAGGGTGAACGTATGACCGGTCGTCATGGCTGCTCCACTGAAAAAGGCGGCTTTTGTTTGGCGGGGTCGAAAGGGGAAGCCGGACCTCCGCCGCAGGGGCGCCTCATGTTCTTATGAATGTCTCCCGATAGTAGCGAAGTTCGTTGATGGACTCGTGGATGTCGGCGAGCGCGGTGTGTTTGCCCTCCTTGACCACGCCGGCGGCAAGCTCCGGCTTCCAGCGCTTGACCAGTTCCTTGAGCGTGCTCACGTCGAGGTTGCGGTAGTGGAAATAGGCTTCCAGCCGCGGCATGTAACGGGCGAGGAAGCGCCGGTCCTGGCAGACCGAGTTGCCACACATGGGCGACTTGCCGGCCGGCACCAGGGGCGCGAGAAAGGCCAGCATCTGCGCCTCCGCATCGGATTCACTCAGGGTGGAGGCCCGCACCCGTTCAATCAGGCCGCTTTTGCCATGGGTGCTCTTGTTCCAGTCGTCCATGGCATCGAGCACCTCGTCCGGCTGATGCACGGCGAGCGCCGGCGATTCCGCAACCACGTTGAGATCACCATCGGTGACCACCAGTGCCACCTCGATGATGCGATCCCGGTCGGGATTGAGCCCGGTCATCTCCAGGTCGATCCAGATCAACTGATTTTCAGCGGGCGCTTGTGCCATAATTTCCTTTCTTTTCCGGGTGGCAAAAACCCTTCTTCCGTCCCTGTCTATGGATACCGATTCCGCCGCCTTTATCGTCACCGCGGTCTTCCTCGCCGCCCTTGCGGCGCAGGTCGGGCTGACGCTTTGGCTTGGGCGCCGGCACGTGGCGCACATTCTAGCGCATCGCGATCGTGTTCCCGCCGAGTTCGCGGAACGCATCACGGCTGCCGATCACCGCAAAGCGGCGGACTACACCGTGGCCAGGACCCGGCTCATGATGGTGCAAAGCCTCGCCGATGCCGGCGTGCTGCTTCTTTTTACCCTCGGTGGCGGCCTCGATCGCCTGGATGGTTTGCTGCGCGGGCTGGTTAGCACGGAGCTCGCCCGCGGCGCCCTCTTCATCGCCACGGTGGTGCTCCTCCTGAGTCTTGTCGAGCTGCCTTTCTCCCTTTATCGCACCTTCGTCATCGATGCCCGCTTCGGCTTCAACCGCACCACGCCTGGCCTGTTCCTTGCAGACCTTCTGCGCACCACCGTGGTGATGCTGGTGCTGGGCTTGCCGCTGGTGCTGGCAGTGCTCTGGCTCATGCAGGCGGCCGGCCGTTTCTGGTGGCTGGCCGCCTGGGCGGTGTGGATGCTCTTCAACGTGCTGATGCTCGCCCTCTGGCCCGCGTTGATCGCCCCCCTCTTCAACCGCTTCACGCCGCTGCCGGAAGGGGAGCTCAAAGCACGCATCGAGGCCCTGCTTGCGCGCTGCGGCTTCGAGCCACAGGGGCTTTTCGTGATGGACGGCTCCCGCCGCAGCACCCACGGCAACGCCTATTTCACTGGCTTCGGCAGGACACGGCGCATCGTCTTCTACGACACCCTGCTGGCCAAACTCACGCCGGAGGAAGTCGAAGCGGTGCTTGCCCATGAGCTGGGTCATTTCAAACGCCGCCATGTGGTCAAACGTGTGCTGTGGCTGGCCGGGCTGAGCCTGGTGGGGCTCATGGTGCTGGCCCGGCTCTTAGAGCTGCCCGCCTTCTACACCGGCCTCGGCATAAGCCAGCCCTCGGCTTACATGGCCCTCACCCTGTTCATGCTGGTGGGCCCGGTGTTCACTTTTCTTCTCCAGCCCCTGCTGTCCTTCTATTCGCGCCGCCATGAGTTCGAGGCCGACGCCTTCGCCGCTCGCCATGCCAGCGCCGCGGCCCTGATCCAGGCGCTGACCAAGCTCTACCAGGACAATGCCGCCACCCTGACGCCTGATCCCCTGTATTCCACTTTCTACGATTCCCACCCGCCGGCGGCGCTGCGCATCGGGCGCCTGAAAACGGCGCCTGTTGCCTAGAGGGAGTTCGCCATGAAACGTTCGTTCTTTCTTCTGCTTTTCCTGGCCGCGACAGCGCATGCTCAGCCCTTCGCCGGCGGCGATGGGAAAAAAGGCAAAACGCTGCACGATGCCAAGTGCGTTGCCTGCCATGTGTCCCTCTATGGCGGCGATGGCTCCGGCATCTACACCCGCCCCGAGCGCAAGGTGAAAAGCGCGCAGGCGCTCGCCTCACGCATTTCCGCCTGCAATGCCAACACGGGTGCCGGCTGGTTCCCCGAGGACGAGCGCCACGTAGGAGCCTATCTCAATGAAACCTTCTACCACTTCAAGTGAGGTAACCATGACCACCGTCGTCTGCGATCTCAGCAAAGGCCATTGCAAACCCTGCGAGGGAGGGGTGCCGCCCCTCACGCCGGAACAGATCAACGGCTTCCTTTCCCAGGTGAAAGGCTGGACCCTGGAGAATGGCGGCATCACCAAAACCTACCAATTCCGCAACTATTACGAGACCATGGCCTTCGTCAATGCCACCGCCTGGATTTCCCACAGAGAGGACCATCATCCCGATCTGGAGGTGGGCTACAACCGCGTGACCGTGCGTTACATCACCCACGCCATCGGTGGCCTGTCGGAAAACGATTTCATCTGCGCCGCCAAGATCGACGCCCTCTTCGAACTGTAAGCCCATGGCGGAAGAGCGGCGCGTCGGCCGCGTGGTGGCCGCCCACGGTAGCCGCTTCGAGGTGGAGCTCGCCGACGGACGCCGTCTCTCCTGTGTCACCCGCGGCAAGAAGACCGGAGTGGCCTGCGGTGATCGCGTGGAAATCACGCCCACCTCGGCCGAAGGCGGCGTCATCGAAAGGGTGCTGCCGCGGGCAAGCCTCCTCTATCGCTCCGACCCCCAGCGGCAAAAGATCATCGCCGCCAACGTGACCCAGGGCGTGCTCGTGGTCGCGGCGGTGCCCAGCTTCCACGAGGAAATCATCAACCGGGTTTTGGTGGCGCTGGAGGCCCAGCAGCTCAAATGCGTGATCGTCCTCAACAAGGCCGATCTGCCGGAAACCGCCGCCGCCGAGGAACGACTTGCCCTCTACCGCGAGCTTGGCTATCCCCTGGTCAGGCTTTCGGCGAAAACCGATGTTTCGCCCTTAAGGCCCTACCTTGCCCGGGAGGTGAGCGTGCTCGTGGGACAGTCGGGCATGGGCAAGTCCACCCTCGTCAATGCCCTGGTTCCCGGCGCCCGCGCCGCCACCCGTGAGATTTCCACGGCGCTGGATTCCGGCCGCCACACCACCACCCATGCCACCCTCTACCACCTGGACGCGGAATCCGACCTGATCGACTCGCCGGGGCTGCAGGAATTCGGCCTCCATCATCTGCGTCCGGAAGACGTGGCGGCGGCCATGCGGGAATTCCGTCCCCTGCTGGGCCACTGCCGTTTCCACAACTGTCTGCACCGGGTGGAACCGGGCTGCGCCATCCGCGAGGCGGTGGAGGCCGGCCGCATCTCCCCGCGTCGGTTCGCCGCCTACCAGGCCATCGTCGGCGAAATCGTGGACTGGCGCGCCCGCCGCTACGGCTAGCCCCTCCATTTCCCGCAAGTGCCGCCGATATAGACTTGGACCATGGAAGCCAACGCACCCCTCCCCCTGCGTCTTGCCAGCGCCCTGGAACAGGTGGATGGCATCGTCCTCGGCAAGACCCATGCCGTGCGCCTTGCCTGTGTCTGTCTGCTGGCGCAAGGCCATCTCCTCATCGAGGACCTGCCGGGCTTGGGCAAGACCACCCTCGCCCATGCCCTGGCGCTCAGCTTCGGCCTGCAGTTCAAACGCATCCAGTTCACCGCCGATCTGCTGCCGGCGGATGTGGTGGGCGTGTCGGTGTGGGATCGGGGGGAAAACCGTTTCGTCTTCCATCCCGGCCCCATCTTCGCCCATGTGGTGCTGGCCGACGAAATCAACCGCGCCACCCCCAAGGCGCAAAGCGCCCTGTTGGAAGCCATGGAGGAAAGACAGGTCACCGTGGACGGCATAAGCCGCGCCCTGCCGGAGCCCTTTTTCGTCATCGCCACCCAGAACCCCCAGCATCAGATCGGCACCTTCCCCCTGCCCGAATCCCAACTGGACCGTTTCCTCATGCGGCTTTCCCTGGGCTATCCGGATGCCCGCGCCGAGCGCGCGCTGCTGGCGGGAGAGGATAGGCGCCGGCTGCTTGGGCAGGCGCGGCCACTGCTGGATGCATCCGCCATTCTCAAAGCCCAGGAAGAGGCGGCGCGGGTGTTTGTCTCCGAGCCCTTGCTGGATTACCTCCAGGCGCTGTTGCAGGCATCCCGCAGCGGCGCCTTTGGCCCGGGGCTGTCGCCCCGCGCGGGGCTCGCTCTGCTGCGGGCAGCCCGCGCCCATGCCTATCTCGCGGGCCGCCATGCCGTCCTGCCGGAGGACGTGCAGGCAGTGCTGGCCGCCTGCGTCGGGCATCGTCTCGTCGATCCCGCCGGCGAGAAGGACGGCGAAGCCTTGGCCCACCGTTTACTCGAGCGCGTGCCCGTGCCATGACGGGTTGGTAAGCCGCGGCCCATGCAACCCCTTGCCACCCTCACCGTGGGCCTTGCCCATCCCCTGCCGCGAGGCAGAAGGGGCCCGGTCCCGGGCCTCTCCCGCTGAAGAGCCATGGCCGCCGCTTTTCTCGCCGCGCGCTTTCCCCGCCTTTCCGCGTGGCTACGGACAACCCCGGTGGAGCCATCCCCGGTGGAAATCACCGGCCGTCGCATCTACATCCTGCCCACCCGCCATGGCGTGCTCTTCGGCGTGTTTTTGGCGGCCATGCTGGTGGGCGCCGTCAACTATGGGTTGAGTCTCGGCTTTGCCCTCGTTTTCCTGCTGGCCGGTGTGGGTCTCATCACCCTCTTTTACACCTGGCGCAATCTGCGGGGCATCACGGTCCACGCGCTGGGAGCGACACCCACCTTCGCCGGCGAAGCCGCGTGGTTTCATCTCGCCCTGTCGGCCGCCACGCCGCGCCCCGCCATCGAGCTCATTGCCGCGGGCGGTAGCCCCCTGCGGGTGGACGTGAACGGGCTCACCCCGGTGAGCCTGGCCATTCCCGCCCCCGCCCGCGGCCGACTGACGCTGCCGCGGCTCATTCTCGCCACCGACTATCCCCTGGGCCTTTTCCGCGCCTGGGCCATCGTGCGGCCCGATCTGGCCACTCTGGTCTATCCCCGCCCCCTCGACACCGCCCGGCTGGAACACGCCCCCGCCGCCCCCGACAGCGGGAGCCCCGAAATCCAGGCAGGGCCGCAGGGGCACGAGGTCTTCGCCGGCCTGCGCGCCTTCGTGCCCGGGGATTCCCCGCGCCGGGTGGCCTGGAAAGTCTTCGCCCGCGGCGGTCCCCTCCTCGCCAAGGAGTTCTCCGATACCGCAGGCGGAGTCATCTGGCTCGACTGGCAAGATGCTCCGGGGGAGCCGGAGACCCGGCTTGCTTGGCTTACCCGCGCCGTTCTCACCGCGGAGGCCCAGGGCGTGCGCTACGGCCTGCGGCTGCCCGGCAGGACACTGGCGCCGGATCGCGGTCCTGGCCACCGTCAGGCCTGCCTCAGTCTGCTCGCCACCTTTGGTGAAGCCAGGGCTTGCCCCGATTCCCGCCGCACCCGCGCAAAACCGCAAAGCCCGGCAAGCCCCCTTCCCCGGCGGAGCATCCTTGTCCTCACCGCAGGCCTCACCTGGGTGCTGGCACCCCTTGCCTTGCACCTGCCCCTCTGGGTGACCTTGGCGGCAGCAGCACTGATCACCTGGCGCACCCTGGCCACCCTGGGCTTCTGGCCCCTGGCGGGCAAAAGGCTTCTGCTCTTGCTTGCCGCAGCCGGTGCCGCCGCCATCCTCGCCGCCTATCACACGCTGTTCGGGCGCGAAGCGGGGGTGGCCATGCTCACCCTCATGACCGCCCTCAAGCTCATGGAAATGCGCAGCCGCCGCGACGGTGTGCTCGCCGTCTTCCTGGGGCTGTTTGTCCTCCTCACCCAGTTCCTCTACGGCCAGGGGATCGTCGAGGCGCTCATTGCTCTCACCGCGACGGGCTTTCTATTGGCCGGACTTGCCCTGCTCACCCATCCCGACCACAGTGGCCGAGGCGCGGCGCGACTGTCCGTCCTCCTCATGCTTTCGGCCCTGCCCGTCATGGTGGTGCTGTTCCTGCTCTTTCCCCGCCCCCTGGGCCCCCTGTGGGGTCTGCCGCGGGATGCGCGGGCGGGCATGAGTGGGCTTGACGAAACCATGAGCCCGGGCTCCATCAGCCGCCTCATCCAGTCCGACCAGGTGGCCTTTCGCGTGGAATTCGCCGGCCCCCTGCCACCGCCGGCGCAACGCTACTGGCGCGGGCCGGTGCTGGAACGCTTCGATGGCCGAAGCTGGCTGCCCGACCGCTCGCCCGCCCCGGAACCCACCGTGGAAAGCGCAGGTGAAGCCATCGCCTACACCCTCACCCTGGAGCCCCATGGCAGGAACTGGATCTTCGCCCTGGACGTGCCCGATCCCCTGGCACTGCCTCCCCAGACGCGCCTTTCCCCCACCCTGCAGTTACTCGCCGAAAAACCCGTGGAGCACCGGCGTCGTTTCGCCCTGCTCGCTTTGCCCCGCTACCGTCTCGACGCCAACGCCGACGCGAGTCTCCTCACCAAAGCCCTGGCACTGCCCGAAAAGGGCAACCCGCGCGCACGGGCCCTTGCGCAAACGCTTAGCGCGCGCGCCCACTCGGAGGAGGAAGTGGTGGCCGCCGCGCTCCAGCTCTTTCGCAGCCAGCCCTTCCACTACACCCTGACGCCGCCGCTTCTGGGGGAAGACGGCGTGGACGAATTCCTCTTCGAGACGCGGCGGGGCTTCTGCGAACACTACGCCGGTGCCTTCACTTTCCTCATGCGGGCGGCGGGCGTGCCGGCGCGGGTGGTGACGGGTTATCAGGGAGGCGAATTCAATCCTTTGGGCGGCTACTTCATTGTTCGCCAGTCCGACGCCCACGCCTGGAGCGAGGTTTGGCTCGCGGGGCGCGGCTGGGTGCGGGTGGACCCCACCGCCGCCGTGGCGGCGGAGCGGATCGAACGGGGAGTGGCCGCCGCCCTGCCGGCGGCGGAGCCCTTGCCCTTCCTCATGCGCACCGAGGTACGCTGGCTGCGGACCCTGCGTCTGCAATGGGATCTCCTCAACACCCGCTGGCACCAGTGGGTGATCGGCTTCGACCAGGAAAGACAACTCGCTCTGCTGGCGCGCATGGGCGCGGGCATCGTCTCCTGGCGGGAGCTTGCCTGGATGCTGGCAGCAAGCCTCGGTGCTCTGGCCCTGCTTTTTGCCGCCATCACCCTGCGCCGACCCACGCCCACCGATCCCCTGCAGGCCATCTGGCAGCGTTTCTGCCGCAGACTCGCCGCGGCCGGCCTGCCCCGCGCCCCCCACGAAGGCCCCCTCGCCTACGCCCGGCGGATCGCCCGCCTGCGCCCCGATCTTGCCGCACCCATCGAGGCCATCGCCGGCGCTTACGCCACCCTGCGCTACGGCCCCCGCATCAACCGCGAAGCACTCGCCAGCCTGCGCCGGCAGGTAGCAAAATTCCGCGTGCGGGGCGGCGTTAAGCGCCAGTTAAGCTCCCTCTAAGCCTCCTTTAAGGGAAAGACCGCAGACTGACGCCGTGTTCAAGCCACGGGAGTCTGCCCATGAAATCCGTTCTCTTCGTCCTCGTCGCCGGCGTGACGATGGCGTGCAACTTTGCCCAGGCCGCGACACCCGCCGAGCTTTTGGCGCAGTATCAGCTTGATGCGGCCAGGGCCACGCCGGGCTTTACGCCTTCCGCCCAGCGGGGCGGTGCGTTCTACCAGAACCGTTTCCCTGCCAATCCCCGGATGCCCGCCTGCACAAGCTGTCACACCAACGATCCGGCGCAGACGGGTCGGCACGTGGTGACGGACAAGGCGATCAAGCCTCTTGCGCCTGCTGCCAATCCTGAACGGTTCACCGATCCGGCCAAGGTGGAAAAATGGTTCCGCCGCAATTGCACCGAGGTGGTGGGGCGCGAGTGCACCCCGGCCGAGAAGGCCGATTTCATCGCCTTCCTGCTGAAAGGAAACGCGAAATGAAGCAGACGTTGATGCTCTTTGCCCTCTTGCTTCCGCTATTGGCCCACGCCGACAAAGAGGGCCGGACGCCCGCCGCTGCGCCGCCCGCCTACCCCGCGGAATGTGGCAGTTGCCATCTCGCCTTTCCACCCGGTTTGATGAGCGCAAACGATTGGCGCCAGGTGATGCAGCGGCTCGACCGGCACTATGGCGACAACGCGAGCCTCGATGCCAAGACGGCTGCGGAGATCGAGGCCTTCTTGACCCGCTACGCCGGAAGCGAAGGGAAATACGGCGGCGCCGCGCCAGCGCAGGCAGGCGAGCCGCCGCGGCTCACCCGCACGCCGTGGTTTGTGCGCAAGCACCGCGAGGTCTCCCGTGCCGATTGGAATCATGCGAAGGTGAAATCGCCGGCCAACTGTGCCGCCTGTCATACGCGGGCGGTGGAGGGCAGTTTTCGCGAACGCGAGATCGTCCTGCCTTCGGGCCGGCGCGGGGAAGGGGATTGAGCCATGGAGAGAATTCTGGTCTGGGACTGGCCGGTGCGCCTTGGCCACTGGCTGATGGTGGCGGCCTTCGCAATGGCGTGGCTCACCGCCGAGAGCGAATCCTGGCGGCTCGTCCATGCGGCGGCGGGGGGCGTCGTGGTGGGCGTGATCCTCTTCCGGCTTGTCTGGGGGGTCGTCGGTACGCGCCATGCGCGTTTCGCAAATTTCGTGCGCGGCCCAGCTGCCGTTCTTGCCTACCTAGAAGGGCTGGCCCAGTGTCGCCCGCCCCACGCGACCGGCCACAACCCCGCCGGCGGCTGGGCGATCATGGCGCTGCTCGCACTGGGACTTGCCACCGGCTTCACCGGCTGGCTGGCTTACAACGATATCGGCAGCCTCGGCGACCTGCACGAAGGCATGGCCCACACCATGCTCGCCGTGGTTGGCTTGCATATTGCCGGGGTGGGGGTCGGGAGTCTCGCCCACCGCGAAAATCTGGTGCGCGCCATGCTGACTGGCTATAAACGGGGGACAGTGGCGGAGGCGATCACCTCGCCCCGGCTCTGGGCCGTCCCGCTGCTTCTTGCTGCCGCATTGGCTTGCGGCATGGGGTTGGCGCGTTAAACTGCTGCCATGCGCCTGCTCCTCGTCGAAGATGATCCCCACCTGGGCGACGGCCTGATGGTCGGCCTGCGCCAGCAGGGTTACGCCGTCGATTGGGTGAAAGACGGTGTGGCGGCGGAACTGGCGCTGGCAACAGAACCTTTCGATCTCGTCGTGCTGGACCTGGGGTTGCCGCGGCGATCCGGGTTGGAGGTGTTGAGGAAGCTGCGCGCCCAGGGGAAGGCGACACCGGTCCTGATCCTCACCGCGCGCGATGCCACCGCCGACAAGGTGGCAGGGCTCGATGCCGGCGCCGATGATTACGTGGTCAAGCCCGTGGATCTGGATGAGCTCGCCGCGCGGGTGCGGGCGCTTACCCGCCGCGCCGCCGGCCGGGCCCAACCGGTGCTGCGCCACGGCGAGCTCGAGCTCGATCCCGCCGCCCACCGGGTCACGCTCGCCGGCCAGCCGCTGGAACTGTCGCCACGGGAATTCGCGCTGCTGGCGATCCTGCTGGAAAACGCCGGCCGGGTGCTCACCCGGTCCCAGCTCGAGGCCTCCCTCTACGGCTGGCATGACGAGCCGGAGAGCAACGTCCTCGAAGTGCACATTCACCATCTGCGCAGAAAACTCGGCACTGACCTCATCAAAACCCTGCGCGGCATCGGCTACACCATCCCGAAATGACCACGCGCTGGTTTTCATTGCGCCGCCAGCTGCTCCTGCTGCTCCTCACGGGGGTGACCCTCGCTTGGCTGGGCGCCATGACCTATGCCTACATCGAGGCGCGCCATGCCATCACCCACTTTCTCGAAGAGGAACGAAAACAGACCGATGAACATCTCCGCCACGAACTTGCCGAACATTTTCTCGAGGCGTTGCTGATGCCCCTCTTCTTCGGCCTGCCGGTGCTGGGCGGCTGGCTCTGGTTCGCTGCGTGGCGTGGGCTCAAGCCGCTCGATGAAATGGCGCGGGAAATTGCCGAGCGCGAGCCGCAGCGGCTGGATCCGGTCACGCCTGAGACGGCGCCGCGGGAGATTCGCCCGCTGATCGAAGCGCTCAATAGCCTCTTTGCGCGTGTGGCTGCCGCGATGGAAAAGGAGCGGCGCTTCACTGCCGATGCGGCGCACGAGCTGCGCACACCGCTGGCGGCGATTCGTGCCCAGGCGCAGGTGGCCGCACGGGCGCGGGACGAAGCGGAACGGCAGCATGCCCTGGAGCAACTTGCCGCAAGCGCCCAGCGCGCCGCCCACCTGATGGAGCAGCTCCTAACGCTCGCCCGCCTCGATCCGGCAGCCCCCCTGCCGATGGCCGAACTGCGCCTCGATCAACTGGCCGCCGAGGTCTGCGCCGAACAGGGGGCGCAGGCACTAGCGAAAGACATCACGCTGGAGCTCGCCGCCACTGAAGCCGCGCCGCTCATGGGCAACGAAGCCATGCTGCGCGTGCTTTTGCGCAATCTCATCGACAACGCCATCCGCTATACGCCGCAGGGCGGCAGGGTCGTCGTCACCATCACCCATCGCGCGGGCCGTCTCACCCTTGCCGTCTGCGACAACGGGCCGGGCATTTCCCCCGAACTGCGGCCGCTGGCCCTCGAGCGTTTCCACCGGCTCGCCGGCCAGGACACGGAAGGCAGCGGCCTGGGGCTGTCCATCGCCACCCGCATCGCCGAATTGCACGGCGCGCGCCTTGAACTGGATGAGGGAATCGACGGGCACGGATTGTGTGTGAGGGTTCAGGTTGCAGGACACAGGTTACAGAAGGACGGTGACAAACCGGCCCACTCCCCTTGAGAGGGATTTTCGTCTCGCTGCTATCTGTAACCTGTCACCTGGATCCTGTATCCTGCATGTCATCGAGGGGCATCGGCCGCCCCACGGCCCAACCCTGCGCATATTGCACGCCCAGGGTCCGCAGCACGGTGAGGATGGCTTCGCTTTCCACGAATTCGGCGATGGTGCCGATTCCCATCACCTGTGCCACATCCTGCACCGCCTCCACCATGGCGCGGTCCACTGCATCCTCGGCGATGCGGCGGACGAAACTGCCGTCGATCTTGACGAAATCGATGGGAAGATTGCGCAGGTAAGCGAAGGAGGACATGCCGGAACCGAAATCGTCCAGGCTGAAGCGGCAGCCACGGCGTTTCAGGGCCTGCATCAGCGCCGTCGCCCGTTGCAGGTTGGCGATGGCGGCGGTTTCGGTGATTTCGAAACAGACCCGCCGGCAGTCGAGGGCATGGTGGGCAAATTGCGCCTCCATCCAGGCAAGCAGGCTGTCGTCGGTGAGGGACTGCGCAGAAAGATTGATGGACAGGCAGACGTCTTCGGGACGGCGGGCAAGCCAGCGGAAAGCCGTTTCCATCACCCAACGGTCGATCCGGGCCATGAACTGGTAGCGTTCCGCCGCCGGCAGAAAGGCGGCCGGCGGGGTGAGGCTGCCATCCGCCTCGATGAGGCGCAACAGGACCTCACCGTGCCGCAGGGCCTCCGTGCCGTTCACTGGAACGATGGGCTGCCAGTAGAGACGGAACTGGCCCTCATCCAGTGCCTTGGTGAGCCGGGCGACCCAGTCCATTTCCTGTGCGCGCCGCCTGAAATCCACACTCTCCGCCACGTACTCACGCACGCGGCCGCGCCCTTCCTCCTTCGCCGCATAACAGGCGGCATCCGCCGCAGACAGCAACTCCTGCAACGTATGGCCGGGCCCATCAATGGCCACCATGCCAATGCTGGCCCCGGTGGTGAAGGTGCGTCCCTCCCAGACGAAGCGGTGATTCAGCAACAGTTCCAAGAGCTCGTCGGCGATTTTGCGCGCCCGTGCCGGGCCGGTATAGGGCAGCAGAACACCGAATTCGTCGCCGCCCAGCCGCGCCAGCACATCGTGCAAGCGCACCCGGTTCTGCATTTCAGTCGCGAGGCGGCGCAACAGTTCATCGCCCGCCATATGGCCGCAGGTGTCGTTGACTACCTTGAACTGGTCGAGATCCACGTAGAGCAGCGTGTGATGGTCGTCGGGACGCGTCACCTCCAGGAGCGCCTTGAGACGGTTTTCGAACTCCGCGCGGTTGAAGAGGCCGGTGAGGGGATCATGACTTGCCGCCCAACGCAGCCTGGCCTGGAGAGCATGCGCCTCGGTGACGTCGTGGAAGACGAGGATCACCCCCAAAAGATCACCGTAGCGATCACGGATGGGCGCCGCGGAATCCTCGATGTTGAGTTCGCGGCCATCACGGGTGATGAGCAGGGTGTGATTGCCCAACCCCACCACCTGCCCCGTCTCGAGCACTGTCTGCACCGGGTTGGTGATGGGCGTGCGGCGGATTTCGTCGAGGATGCGGAAAACCTCGGTGAGCGGCCGGCCCCGCGCCTCATCGGTCTGCCAGCCGGTGAGGCGTTCTGCCACAGGATTCATGAAGGTGATCTGCCCCGCGAGGTCGGTGGCGATCACCGCATCACCAATGGAGCGCAGGGTGACCTCGGCAAGTTCCTTCTCCTCCCACAGGCGCTCTTCCAGTTCGTCGCGGCGGGAACGTTCGGCGCGCAGCGCCTCCACCATGAGGCGGAAATCCCGCGCCAGCACGCCCACCTCATCGGGATGGGGATCGGTCTCGATCTCCACATCCAGGTCACCGGCGGCGATGGCATCGGCCGCTGCCGAAAGCCGGGCCAACCGCCGCGTCACCGCCTGCGCCACCCACCAGGCCACCCCTGCGCCCAACACGATGGCAAAAACGGTGAAGGCCACGCCGCGAAAGACCACGCGCCTGACCTCCGCATCCAGGCTGGCGCGGCTGAAGGCAACCCGCGCCAGCCCCACCGCCCGGCCCCCTGCGGTGATGGGATGCCCGGCATCCACCACCCCCCCATGCTCCATCACCTCGGGCCTTGCCGCGGCCATGAGTCTTCTGCTGGGCGCGTCGGTGAGGATGCGGCCCACCAGCCCTGCCTCGGTGGCCGCCCGCACCCGGCCATCCTGGTCGGTCACCAGGGCAAAAGCGAGGTGCGGCACCTCCCGCAGACCCTCGGTGAGGGCGGAGAGGGTGTCCAGGTCCCGGCTCACCAGGGCGCCGCTGGCGCTGGTGGCGAGATTGCGCGCCAGGGCCGCCGCCTGGCGATGGAAGGTTTCGGCGAGCAGTCTTTCCTCGCGGCTGACGAAGTCCCAGGCGATGTAGGCGGACAGGGTGGCATGCACCAGGATCACACTGGCCACGATACGGCCGCGCAGGGAATGCCACCCGTGCATCATCGCCTAGCGGCCGATCATCGTCCGGATGGACGCGGGCAGGCCGATTTCCGCGTCATAGCGTTCGAGGAAGGCACGGAAAGGCCGGTAGGTCTCATCATCGGCCCGTTCGAACCGCTGCTGCCCCAGCTTGAAGCGGGCGGGATCCACCGCCGGATCGTTGCCCATCGCCACCAGGGTAGCCGCCACCCGTGCCGTGAGGGATGGCGGCAGGTCCCGGCGCGCCACCACCGCGTTGTGGGGCGACGGGTCGGTGGTGAAAAGCACTGAAAGCTGGGCCGCCTTGGCCGGCTCATCCCGTTGGAAAGCCCGCAGGAAGCGGGCGGAGACACCACAGGCGGCGGCCTCCCCCGCCCAGGCGTTGAGCAGCGCCGCCACCTGCGTGCCGGTATAACGCAGACGCAGGCTTTTCACGTCTACCCCATGGCGGTGCAGATGCCAGAGGGGAAGCAGGGTGGCGGCCACCGCCGTTTCCGAAGGAAAACAGAGAAGCTGTTGATGGAGCTCCCGCAGGGTCTTCACCGTCCCCTGGCGGCTCACCAGGACGCCGCGGAAATCGTCATCGGGAAAATTCTTGGCGATGACGCGGTAACCCGCGCGCTGGGCGAGCAGGGTCTGCACGGGATTGGGCAGGGCGAAGTGATAGTGTCCGGCGGCAAGGCGCGCCTCGAATTCCCCGTAATCCTTGGCGCCCTCCAGACGGAAATGAACGCCGGGAAGATGGGCTTCGAGATAGTCCAGGATGGGCTGGTAGGCCGCCACCAGCTCCTGGGGATTGAGATGGGGATGAAAGCCGAAGACATAGGTGGCCTCCGGCGCTACCGCCGTGCCCGCGGGCCGGTATTCGGCCGCCTGCACCGGCACCAGAATCAAAATAAGCCACACCAGCCAACCCGCGCGCATATCCATTCCTTGTTGTTTTTGGCTGCCGCTCCAACCGGCTGCGCGGCTCTCCCATGGTAGCAAAAGGTGGGGGGATGGCAAGCCAAACGGCCTAAGGCGTCAAGGGCGCATGCTCTGCCTCGTGTTCATCGGCCCCGATGGGCCAGAGCGCATGGGCATCGAGGAGGAGACGGTAGCGCGCCTCGCTGGCCTCGATGGTGGCCAGGGTGGCCGCCAGCCGCGCTTCCAGGGCGAGGCGCCGCGCGGTAAGCAGGTCATTGAGACCGCCCTCCCCCAAGGCATAGGCACGCGCCGCAAGGGCGGCGGCCTCTTCCATGGCCTGCGCGGCGGCGGTCTGGCTCACGGCGGCGGCATGGGCCGCCTGCGCTCCCTGGAAAAGGTTTTCCGCCTCCAGGGCCAGTCTGGCCGCCACCAGCGCCTCGCGCTGGGCAGCCATCTCGGCCTCGGCGCGATGGGCCGCCACCGTCGCCGCCCGCGCGGCACCGCCGAAGGGGATGGAAACGGTAAGCCCGATGACGTTTTCCTCACCGCCCCGCTCCCGGCCCGCGTGCACACCCAGGGTGGGATCGGGTAGCCGCTCGGCCTCGGCACGGGCCACCATCAGCCGGCTGCGGCGCGCCGCCGCCTGGGCGGCGGCAAGCTCATGGTTGTGATCCAGCACCTTCTTCCGCCAGTAGGCGGCATCGAAGGGTGGCGGAGAAGCCAGGACCGGCTTCATTTCCGCGGGCAGGCGCAGACCGGGAAACCGCCGTGCGAGCTCGGTGGCCGCGGCCTGCTCGCGAAACCTGGCCTGGGCAAGATTCGCTTCCGCCTGGGCGAGCGCCGCTTCGGCGGCAAGCCTCTCCATCCGGGGCGCGTCCCCGGCCCGGATACGCCGCTCCACCACGGCAAGCTGTTCCCGGATGAGCGCCACCTGCTCGCGCCACAGCGCCGTCTGCACGTTCTCCTTCACCCAGGCGAACCAGCTCTTGAGCAGGCTTCGCGCCGCCTCGTGCAGGGCATCGCCCAGGGCCAGTCTGGCCTGTTCCACCCCCTCTTCCCCCAGCCGCGCATCCAGTTCCGCCTTTCCCGGCAGGCGGAATGCCCGCTCCAGCGCGACGTTCCATTCCCCATATTGCGCTCCGGGTGCCGGCCGCACCTCCCGGCGCTGACCGGTCAGACGCAGCACGGTCTCGTGGGGGCCCGCCTCGAGCCGTTGCCGGTTCGCCTCTTCCAGGCGGATGGCAGCGCGGGCGGCGGCCACCGTGGGCAGGCGTTCCAGCACCGCCACCACCTCCGCCGCCGGCGGCAGATCGGGATAATCCGCCGCAACCCCCGAACCGGCGAGGAGAAAAAGCAAAATCCCTAAAAGGCTTTTCATGCCAACCTCCCCTGTCCGGAAACCGGGCTCATCCACCAGGTGATTTCCGGATGCGGGAAACTGGCCTTGAGGTGGTCAAGCAACGCCTCGGCCTTTTCCCCTTCAGTGACGATCTGCACCATGACCCGCCCCACCCGGCCGCGCACGGCTTCGGCGCTATTGCGGTACACCACGCCCTGACCATGACCCGACACCATGAAGGTGGTGAAACCCGGCACCCATTCCGGGTGTTCCAGAAGATGATCCACCACTTCCTCTTCGAGGTCGGTGGGGATCACCAGCGTCAGACAGGTCATCATGCCAGTCGCTCCCGGGAAGAGGACACGCCGAAACGGGAAAAGAGCACCGGCAGCAACAGCAGGGTGAGCAGGGTGGAGGTGACCAGCCCCCCGATCACCACGATGGCCAGCGGCCGCTGGATTTCGGAACCGGGGCCATGGGCGAACAACAGGGGCACAAGGCCGAGGGCAGCGATGGAGGCGGTCATCAACACCGGGCGCAGGCGCCGCTTCGCCCCCTCCACCACTGCCCGGGACACCTCCATGCCCTGCGCCAGAAGCTGGTTGAAATGACTCACCATCACCACGCCATTGAGCACCGCAATCCCCAACAGCGCGATGAAGCCGACGGAGGCGGGCACCGACAGATACTCGCCGGAAAGCCAGAGGGCAAGCACACCGCCCACCAGGGCGAAGGGAATGTTGGTGAGCACCAAAAGAGACTGGCGCAGGGAACGGAAGGTGGCAAACAGCAGCAGAAAGATGAGGAAAAGCGCCACCGGCACCACAATGGCCAGGCGCGTGGCGGCCCGCTGCTGGTTTTCGAACTGGCCGCCCCACTCGAGCCGGTAGCCCGCGGGTAGCGGCACCCGGGCGGCGACCTTTTGCTTCGCCTCCTTAACGAAACCCACCAGGTCACGGTTGCGCACGTTGGTTTGCACGACGGCCATGCGCGTGGCGTTTTCGTGTTCGATTTTCACCGGACCGTCCACCCGCCTGGCCTGGGCCACCGCCGCCAGGGGCACGGCCTGCCCGTTGGCGGCGACGAGACGCACGCGGGTGAGTGCATCCCCGCTGTGCACTTCCTCGCCACCGCGCAACATTAGCGGCGTCCTTCGGCCCGGCTCGACGATGACGCCTACGGTCTTGCCCTCCACCAGGATGCGCAGGGCGTTCTGCAGCTCATCCCCGGTGAAACCGAGCCGCCCGGCGGCAAGCCGGTCGATCCCGATCGTCAGGTATTGGACGCCCTCGTTTTTCACCGCATAGACGTCCTGGCTGCCCGGCACCTCGCGCAACACCTGTTCAATGCGGCCTGCCAGACGGTCCAGGGTGGGTGCGTCGGGGCCGAACACCTTCACCGCCACATCGCCGCGCACGCCGGTGAGCATCTCCGACACGCGCATCTCAATGGGTTGGGTGAAATTCACCGACACCCCGGGAAAGGCCGCCATCACCTCCCGCAGCCGGTCGATCACCCATTCCTTGTCCGGCTTGCGCCAGTTTTCCTGTGGTTTGAGTACGAGGAAGCTGTCGGTGTCGTTGAAACCCATGGGGTCGAGCCCCAGTTCGTCGGAGCCGGTGCGGGCGACGATGCCGCGCACCTCCGGCACCTGGGCCAACACTGCCTGCTGCACCGCGAGGTCCAGCCGCAACGACTCCTCGAGACTGATGGAAGGCAGCTTCACCAGTTGCATGATGATGTCGCCTTCATCCATGGTGGGCATGAAGGTCTTGCCGATGCGGCTGTACACCACGCCCGTTGCCACGAGAAGGAGGAGTGCCGTCACCAGCAAAAGCCGCTGTTGACGAAGACTCCACGCCAGCACTGGCTCATAGAGGGCTGCCAGCCGCCGCACCAGCCAGGGCTCGCCGTGACGGACCCGGGCAAGCAGGAAGGAGGACGCCACCGGGATCACCGTCAGCGACAACAGAAGGGAGGCGGAGAGGGCGAAAACGATGGTCAGGGCCACGGGAATGAACAGCTTGCCCTCCAGTCCCTGCAGGGTGAGCAGGGGCAGGAAGACGATGACGATGATGGCAATGCCCGAAGCCACCGGCAGAGATACTTCCCGCACCGCGCGGTAGATCACATGCAGCGGCGAGACGGGGCTGTGGCTGCCGTGACGCGCGAGATGGGTGACGATGTTTTCCACGACCACCACCGCTGCGTCCACCAGCATGCCGATGGCGATGGCAAGCCCGCCCAGGCTCATGAGGTTGGCAGACATACCTGCGAGATGCAGACAGATGAAGGTGGCCAGTGCCGCAAGGGGCAGGGTGAGGGCCACCACCAGGGCGGCGCGCAAATTGCCGAGAAAGAGCAGCAGCAGGATCACCACCAGCACGATGGCTTCGGCCAGCGCCCGCGTCACCGTGCCCACCGCACGCTCCACCAGATGGCCGCGGTCATAGAAGACCTCGATGCGCACACCCGGTGGCAGAGTCTTTTCGATTTCGGCGAGCTTGGCACGCACAGCCTCCACCACCTGCCGCGCATTGGCGCCGCGAAGCCCCAGCACCAGACCCTCCGCCGCCTCGCCGCGCCCGTCGCGGGTGACGGCGCCATAACGGGTGAGACTGCCGATGCGCAGACGGGCGACATCCCGCACCCGCACCACGTTGCCGTCACGACGGGCAACGATGATATTGCCCACGTCGTCGAGATCGCGCACGGCGCCCTCGCTGCGCACCACCAGCACCTCCTCGCCGTCCGGCACCCGCCCCGCCCCATCGTTCCGGTTGTTGGCGGCCAGGGCCTGTTCCAGTTCAGTGAGGGTGATGCCCCGCGCCGCCAGTGCCTCGACATCGGGGATCACCTCGAAGGCCCGCGCAAGCCCGCCCAGCGTGTTGACGTCGGCCACCCCGGGCAAGGTGCGCAGCTGCGGCCGGATCACCCACTCCAGAAGACTGCGCCGCGCCTCCAGGCTGAGCCCCTCCCCCTCCACGGTGAACATGAACATCTCGCCCAACGGGGTGGTGATGGGGGCAAGGCCGCCGGATACGTGAGGGGGCAGGGCCGACTGGATGCCGTTCAGCCGTTCCGCCACCTGCTGGCGTGCCCAGTAGATGTCGGTCCCTTCCTCGAAATCGATGGTGATGTCGGCCAGGGCATATTTGGACACCGAACGCAGCACCCGCTGCCTGGGGATGCCCAGCATTTCCAGTTCGATGGGAGTAGTGATGCGGCTTTCCACTTCTTCCGGCGTCATGCCCGGCGCCTTCATCACGATCTTCACTTGGGTCGTGGAAACATCGGGAAAGGCATCGATGGGCAGCGCGCGAAAAGCCATCACGCCCACCCCCACCAAAAGCAGGGTAAGCACGATGAGCAAAAGCCGCTGCGTGAGGGCGAATTCGGTGAGCCTGGCCAGCATCACTGCCCCTGGGGGTTTGCCGCCGCCTTGAGCGCCGCCACCCCTTTCACCACAATGCGTGCCCCTTCCGGCAGGGCACCGCTCACCAAGACCTCACCGGCGCTCTCCTCCACCACCGTCACCGGTGTCATGACGAAGCCCTGGGCGGTCTGCAGAAAGACATGGGCGCGCCCCTGCTCCCGGGCGAGCGCGCCGGCGGGCAGGCGATACACCCGGGGTCCGGCAGCCAGTGTCACCTGCGCTTCCACGAACTGACCGGGCCGCAGGGACTCGAGCCCTTCGGTCATTTCCGCGCGCACCGGCACCGACTGGGAAGCGCCATCCACCGCCGCGCCCACCGTCACCACCCGCCCCCGGGCACCGGATGCCGTCACCGCTGCGCCGGGGCGCAGCGCCCTCGCCTCCTCCAGGCTCGCCTGCATCTCGAGCCAAAGGGGTTTCAGGCTGGCCAGACGGAAGAGCGGCGTATTCGCCTCCACCCGCTGCCCGGGTTCCGCCATCCGCTCCAGCACCACCCCCGTGATGGGAGCGGCAAGATCGATGACCGGCGACAGGCTGCGCGACTTGGCGAGCGCGCTGATCGCCGCCGGTGTCATGCCATACAGCCGCAACACCTGACGGCGCTGGGCGGCGGTGGCCGCCGCCTGGGCCTCGCTGTTTTGTGTGGCGCGCAGCCTTGCCTCCCCGATGATGCCTTCACGATAGAGTTGTTCGTCACGGCGAGAATTGCTCTCGGCAAGTTGCAGTTCGCTGGCGGCCGTGAGGTAATCCCGCTGCGCTTCCAGCAACATGGGGCTCGTCAGCCGCGCCATCAGCTGGCCGGCGCGCACGCTTTGCTGGCTTGCCACGGCAACCTGTTCCACCATGCCCGCCAGGGGCGCCGCCACCACGCGAATCTGCGCCGGCGGGACGACCACCCGCGCCGGCAGCCTGCGCCCGAGGCGCGCCTCCCCCGTGGGCAGGGGCGCGGTGACGATGCCGAGGGATCGCATCTGCCCCGCGTCGAGGGCGACGAGGCGGGGCGCCTCCTCCGCCCGGATGGACAAAGGAAAGGCAAGGACGGCGATCAACACGACAGCAACCAGGGGAACCATGGACACTCCTTCACCCCGCCGCCGGAAACGGCGGGCAGGCAACCAGTCTGCGCGCGCATTCTAACGTGGGCGTGTTGTAAGCGGCTTAAAACGGCCTTAAGACGCGCCTCTGCCTTCCCGGGCAAGAGCGGCTAGATGAAAAGCCGCCGGTGATTGTGCAGGTTGAGGCGGCGCAGACCGTCCACCCAGGTCACGAAGTCCATGTCGTGGCTGCGAGAGAGGGCAAGCGCCCGCTCCCGCAGCGCGTCCCAGGTGGGGTTGTTGGGGCTGGTGGCGAAGCCGAAGGCGATGACATTGCTGTGGCTGCCGGCGGGAAGTAGCAGGGTGAGTCCATCGAAGGCATCGAAAAGGCGCGCCACCTGGGTATTGAACTGGCCGTCTGAACTCCACAGATTGACCACCAGGATGCCCCCCGGCGCAAGCCGCGCCCGGCAGTGGCGGTAGAACTCCGGCGTGGTGAGTGCCTTAACCTGGCAGTGTTCGTCGTAGCCATCCACCATCACCACATCCCACTGCTGCACCGAGTTGGCGACAAAACGGGCGCCATCGTCGATGCGCACGGCAAGGCGCCCATCGTCGGCGGGAAGATGGAAGAACTGGCGGGCGGCCTGCACCACTTCGGGATCGATCTCCACCACCGTCGTCTGCGCCCCTGGCAGATGTTTCCACACCCATTTGGGAAGGGAGCCGCCGCCCAGGCCAATCATCAGAAAGCGGCGCGGGTCCGGATGGAAGAGGAGACACGCCAGCATCGCCCGCGTGTAGGCAAGCTCCAGCCGGTAGGGGTCGGTGAGGCGCATGGCGGACTGCACCGTGTCATTGCCTAGGTGCAGGGTGCGCACACCGTTTTTCTCGCTGACCTGCACCCGGCCTTTTTTCTGTTCCTCCCGCTTGAGGCGCCATCTGGCGAAGTAACCCATGGCGCCTTTTATACCACAGCCCGCCCTGGCGCTCAGGCGGAAGGCGCCAGGAAAGGATCAGGCGCGGATCGGGCATCCGCCCCAAGCGCCACGCATCGGTCGTATAATGGCAACCCCTTTTTGTCTTCGGCAACGGACGATGCGCGTCAGCCAGTTTTTTCTTTCCACCCTGAAGGAAGCGCCGGCGGAAGCCGAGCTCGTCTCCCACAAACTCATGCTGCGTGCCGGGCTGATCCGGCGGCTCGGCAGTGGCCTGTACACCTGGATGCCCCTGGGGCTGCGTGTTTTGCGCAAGGTAGAAGCCATCGTGCGCGAGGAGATGAACAAGGCCGGCGCCATCGAACTGCTGATGCCCGCCGTCCAACCCGCGGAGCTGTGGCAGGAGACGGGGCGTTGGGAGCAGTTCGGCCCGCAGATGCTCAAAATCAAGGACCGGCACCAGCGCGACTATTGCTTCGGCCCCACCCACGAGGAGGTGATCACCGACCTCGCGCGGCGTGAAATCCGCAGCTACCGGCAACTGCCCGTGAACTTCTATCAGATTCAGACCAAGTTCCGCGATGAAATCCGGCCGCGCTTCGGCGTCATGCGGGCGCGGGAATTCGTCATGAAGGATGCCTATTCCTTCCACGCCGATCTGGCCAGCCTGGAAGCGACCTATCGCGTGATGTATGACACCTACACGCGGATTTTCGAACGGCTGGGCTTGAGGTTCCGCGTCGTGGCGGCGGACACCGGCGCCATCGGCGGCACCGGTTCCCACGAATTCCATGTCCTCGCCGATTCCGGCGAAGACGCCATCGCCTTCTGTCCCAATTCCGACTACGCCGCCAATGTGGAACTGGCGGAAGCGCTGCCGCCCGCAACAAGCCGTCCGGCACCCGGGCGGCCCATGGAAAAGGTGGCCACCCCCGGCGCCCACAGCATCGCCGAAGTGTGCGCCCTACTCAAGGTCGAGCCGCAGCAGGTGGTCAAGACCCTCATCGTGGAAGGCGAGCAGGGGCTGCTCGCCCTGCTTGTGCGCGGCGATCACGAGCTCAACGAGGTGAAGGTGGGTAAGCTGCCGGAGGTGGGCAGGCTCAAAGGTTTTGCCACGGAAGCGCGCATCCGTGAGGCCGTGGGCTGTGGCACAGGCTCCCTGGGCCCGGTGGGGCTGGGACTGCCGGTGATCGCCGACCGCTCGGTGGCGGTGATGGCGGATTTCGTCTGCGGCGCCAACGAGGACGGCTTTCATCTCGTGGGCGTCAATTTCGGCCGCGATCTGCCGGAACCCCGGGTGGCCGACATCCGCAACGTGGTCGCCGGCGATCCCAGCCCGGATGGCAAGGGTCCGCTGGAAATCTGCCGCGGCATCGAGGTGGGCCACATTTTCCAGCTGCGCACCAAGTACTCCGAGGCCATGAATGCCACCTTCCTCGACGAGGAAGGCAAAAGCCGGTTCATGGAAATGGGCTGCTATGGCATCGGGGTGTCGCGCATCGTCGGTGCCGCCATCGAACAGAACCACGACGAGCGGGGCATCATCTTCCCCCGCGCCATGGCCCCCTTCGACCTCGCCATCGTCCCCATCGGGCTTTCCAAGTCTCAAGTCGTGCGCGAAACTGTCGAAAAACTTTACAGTGCCCTCACCCTGGGCGGGCTGGAAGTCCTTTTGGATGATAGGGATGAGCGACCTGGCGTGATGTTTGCTGATATGGAGCTCATCGGCGTCCCCCACCGCATCGTGGTGGGGGAGCGCAACCTCAAGGAGGGGAAGATCGAGTACCAGGCCCGCCGGGACAAAGAGGCCCGCATTCTTCCCCTCGAGGGCGCCGTGGAGTTTTTGCTCAGGGAAATTCCGCTCAAGCCATGAAGAAGCTCATCGTGCACCTCTGCTTCGGCCTCGTAAGCGGCCTGCCACTGGCGGCCTGGGCGGGCGCGCAGGTTTACGAGGAACTGTCCGCCAGCGTGCGCGCAGCGTTGTCGAAAAGCGTGGCGGATACCGCCGCGCCGCGCGTCGTCACCACCAATCCGCGGGAAGCGGAGGCCTGGCTTGCCGCCATGTCGGAGCGATTGAAGCGCTTCATGCCCGATCCCCAGGAGCGACGGGATTTCCTCGTCACCGTGCACTACGAGGCCACCCGCGCCGGCCTCGACCCGCAGCTGGTGCTTGGCCTCATCGAGGTGGAAAGCGGCTTCCGCAAATATGCCATCTCCTCCGCCTCGGCCCGGGGTTACATGCAGGTCATGCCCTTCTGGGTGAAACTCATCGGCACCCCCGAACATAACCTCTTCCATCTGCGCACCAATCTGCGCTATGGCTGTACCATCCTGCGCCATTACCTGGACATGGAAAATGGCAACCTCTTCCGCGCCCTCGGCCGCTACAACGGCAGCCTAGGGCAGGCGGAATATCCCAACATGGTGCTGGCGGCATGGAAGACGCGCTGGGCGTGGCACTACACCGACAACCCGCGCACGGCCGGGCAGAACACCGCCCAACATTCCGGCTGAAGCGGCGTCTGTCGTTCCTTGCCGAAATCACTGCCCTGAGCGTGACTACTCCGGCAGATGGATGACCGCGGGAAGCCCCGCGCGCAGCGTCTCCTTCACCGGGAAGACGACCTCGATGGGATACTCACCCTTCCCCCCGTCGGGTTCCAGGCCCAGGGCGCGGATACGGCCCGCATAGCGCCGGCCTTCCACCTCCACTTCCACTTTCTGACCGGTGGCAAGCTGGCGCAGCCGGGACAGTCCCACCGTTCCCCGCGCCACCATTTCGCCGGCGCGGGCAAGGACGATGAGGGGCTCTGGTTTGAGGGCGCTGGCCACCACCTGACCGGGTTCCACCAGCCGGGCCAGCACCACGCCATCGAAGGGCGCGCGCACCGAGGCATCGCGCAATTGTTTCTGCGCCGCCGCAAGCCGCGCCCGGGCGGCGTCGCGCTGCGCCTTGGCGCGGCTGTGGCGCAATTGCGCCGCTTCCAGTTCGGTGGCGGCGATCACCGTGCGGTTGTAGAGTTCCTGCACCCGGTCCAGGTTGCGCTTGGCATCCTTTTCTTCCTCCTCCGCCTGGGCCAGGGCGGCCTGCGCCTCGGCCACCTGGGCGGCGAAGGCGCTGGCATCGAGGCTCAGGAGGCTCTGCCCCTTGCGCACGCGGTCACCCGCCTGCACCGTCACGTTCTGCACGATGCCCGAGGCGGCCGCCCCCAGTTCCACGCGCTGGGACCATTGCAGGGTGGCGGCCACCTCCGCGGCGAGGACGGGGGTTGCCATCCAGGCTGCAAACCAGACGAAATGCTTGATCACGGTTGTGCTCCTTTGCCTTGCGCCAACTGGGAAAGGGGACGCCCCACCAGCGCCTCGATGCGCGCCAGGGCGAGGGCCAGGCGGTATTCCACGCTGCGGGCGGCAAGCTTCGCCTCCATGGTCTTGGCCATGGAATCGCCCAGGTTGGTGCGGTACTCCATCTCATATTGGCCCCGCGCCCGCTCCAGGGCGAGGTCGCGGTAATCCATTTCCACCTTGGCCGCACGGCGCCCGATGCGACGCAGGTGGTCCGCGTCCAGCCAGGCGGAAAGCAGGGCCTGAGCAAGCTCCCGCTTCAGGCGTTCGGTTTCCGCCTGCAGTTTCTGGAACTGGGCCTGTTCCCGCGCCAGCGAAGCCGAGACAGTGCGTCCCTGATAAAGCGGCCAGGTGAAGATCACACCGGCGCGGGCCTGATCCCGCCCGGAGAGGGGCCGCTGGGCGTAATCGGCGACTTCCAGCTCCGCATCCAGGCGCGGGTTGCGCTCGGCGCGAATGGCCTCGAGGCGCTGCTGGGAGGCGGCAAGCAACTGCTGCTGGGCCTTGAGCCGCGGATTGTTCTCCAGCATGGCGGCCAGCAGCACCTCGTAGTCGGGCAGCGGCCGGTCATTGTCGGCGAGGACCGGGTCCTCCAGCTCGCTGGGAAGCTGCCCCGGCCGGTTCATGGCATCGGCAAGCAGCGCCCGCGTCAGACGCTGAAGCTTTTCGCTTTCATAGCGGCGCACCAGCCATTCCTGGGAGCGGGCCTCCAGTTCGGCCACATCCACACCGGAGAGGAGCTTTTGTTCCGCCCGGTCCCGCGCCTGATCGAACGCCACATAGGCGACGGCGAGATACTCGTTGTCCACGGTGTAGCGCAGATCAGCCAGAAGCACGTCGAAATAACGCGCCATGATCGTAAGCCGGCGCTGGTCCCGCACGTCGAGGAGACTTTTTTCGCGGGCATCCAGGACGAGTCTGGCCGCCTCCTCGGCGCGTTGGCTGCGGCCGAAATCCCACAGGTTCTTGCGCGCGAAAAGCCGCACGCTGTTGTCGGAGATGAAATCCGTATCCGAAGGACGCAGGGCGGGGCGCACCCGCTGCAGGCGCGCTTCCAGATTCAGCGTCAGGTCCGTGCGCGCCGTGGTGAGCTCGAGGTCGGCCAGGGCCAGCGCCCGCTCCGCCTGGGCCGCTTCCACATCGGGATGGGGTTCATCCGCGGCCCGCAGGGCCTCGGCCAGGGTGAGCACCCCATTCGCCGCGCAGGCCACGGAGCTTGCGAAGAAGATGAGCAGCGCCGGCAGCGCGCGCATGGCACTCACTGCGCAGCCTGGGCTTTATAGACGTTGAAGGGCACGCTCTTGTACGTCCCCTCCACCACATAGCGGCCAAGAAGAAGAAACTCGCGGGCATCCTTCGCCACCCCGGTGAAGCGGTAAACGGGATTGCCCTCCAGATCGAAGAAGAGGAAAACGGGGGTCGCCCGCACCCGGTTTTCCGCGGCAAAGGCTTTTTCCGTGGTCTCCCTGCCCTTGAAATCCACCATCGTGAGTTCGTTCTTGATGTCGATGGGGAAGATGAGGAAGTGCTGCTTGAAATAATCCTGCACCTCGGATTGGTTGAGGATGGTGTCCTTCATCCGGTGACACCAGGGGCAGTCCTCCTGCTCGAACATGAGCAGAATGCCCTTCTTCCCCTGGGCCTTGGCGGTGGCAAGCTCCGCCTTGAAATCACCGATCTTCTGGTCGAAGAAATACTGGTTGACGTCCCGCTTCTCGGCAGCGACGGTGAGGCTTGCCAGCATGAGGATGGCAGCCAGCAAGGCGCGTAACATGACCTCCTCCAGCCTTTTACTTTTTTCCGGGTTTGGTGTTTTGCGCAATGTAGCGTTCCACTTCAGCCTGCGTCAACGCACCCACGTTGTAGGCGGCAAGCTGCCCCCGGGGATCGAAGAGATAGGTGGTGGGCAGGCCCCTGAGCGGGCCGATTTGCGCGGCGATGCGCGCATCCCCCAGCACGATGGGGAAAGTGACGAAAAGATCCTCGGCAAACTTCTTCACGTACTCTGGATCGCGCCAGTCCATGGCGATGCCGATGACCACCAGGTCCTTGCGCGTCTCGTGGAGTTTCTGCAGCTCCGGCATTTCCTCGAGACAGGGCGGGCACCAGGTGGCCCAGAAATTCACCAGCACCCATTTGCCCCGGTAATCGGTGAGCCGATGCACCCGGCCCTGGGTGTCAGTGAGGGTGAAGGCCGCCGCGGCCGCGGAAAACAGGCCCAGCAGAAACAAAACCAGAACACGCCCCACCACCCGTCGCAACACCGTCTGGCTCCCGTAAAATGTCGGTTTTCGTCCTAAAGACCCACTGCCATGGAATACCGCATTGAAAAAGACTCGCTGGGCGAGTTCAAAGTTCCCGCCGAGGCCTGGTATGGCATCCAGACGGCGCGCGCCGTGGAGAACTTCCCCATCTCGGGACGCCGGCCGGACGTGGATTTTATCAAGGCCCATGTGCTCATCAAACTCGCGGCGGCCCGCGCCAACTGCCAGCCGGGCTGGCTCGATGCCACCCGCCGGGATGCCATCGTCGCCGCCTGCGAGCGCATCCTCGCCGGTGAATTCCTGGATCAGTTCGTGGTGGACCGCTTCCAGGCGGGTGCCGGCACCAGCCACAACATGAATACCAACGAAGTGATCGCCAATCTGGCCAATGTGGCCCTGGGCGGCAGGAAGGGCGAATACAAGCCCATCCATCCCAACGATCACGTGAACATGGGGCAAAGCACCAACGACACCATCCCCACCGCCATCCGCCTGGCCTGCCTGATGAAACTGCCCCGCCTGCTGGAAGCGGTCGGCGCCATGGCGGCGGAATTCGAGCGCATCGGCCACGAGGAAAGGGACACGGTGAAAAGCGCCCGCACCCACCTGCAGGATGCGGTGCCCACCACCGTGGGGCGGGAATTCGCCGCCTACGGCTGGACCCTGCGGCGCATCATGGACGAGCTTGCGGCGGTGCGGCCGCGGCTGTGTGAAATCGGTCTCGGCGGCTCGGCGGCGGGCACCGGGCTCAACACCGCCCCGGGTTATCCACAGCGGGTGGCGGAGGAGCTCGCCCGCCTCACCGGCGAACCCATCGTGAGCTCCCATCTCACCGCCCAGATGCAGTCCATGTATGACCTGCAGCGACTGTCTGCCGCCCTGCGGGGGTTGGCCCTGGAGCTCACCCGCATCAGCAACGACATCCGCCTGCTTGCTTCTGGACCCCGCACCGGCCTGGGAGAGATCACCCTACCGCCGGTGCAGCCCGGCTCCAGCATCATGCCGGGCAAGGTGAACCCGGTCATGTTCGAGATGCTCAACCAGGTCTGCTACCAGGTGCTGGGGCAGGATGCGGCCGTGGCCTGGATGACCCAGGCCGGTCAGCTCGAGCTCAACGTGATGATGCCGGCCCTGGGCTCGGCTCTGTTCGACGCCATGGACTGGCTCACCCACGCCATCCGTGCCGCCACCGAAAAGAACCTGAAGGGCCTCAAGGTGAACCGGGAGCGCTGCTATGCCTTCATTCACGCAAGCGTGGGGCTCGCCACCCTCCTCAATCCGCGCATCGGTTACATGAAGGCGGCGGAAATCGCCAAGGAATCGGAAAGAACGGGCCGCCCCGTGCGGGAGATCGTGGCAAGCCACGGCATCATGAGCGCAGAGGAATTCGACGCCCTGGTGTTGCAGGCCGCCCGCGACGGCCGCATCGACGATTGACGGAAAGGCGCAAAGCGCCGCCTTTTCCCGCGCAGCAGGCGGACCGACAACTCCAGCCTTCAGCGCGCCTTGGTGTGGCCGGGCGCATTGGCGCTGTTGCCCGGTGCGCCCGCCCCTGTCGTCACCGCCGTCACCCGGGCCGCGCCCTGCCCACCGCCCTGGCCTGCGCCCACCTGCACCGTCCCCCTCCCGTTGCCTTCGGCTCGGACGCTCTTTCCATACACCACGCCGCCACCGCTCAGGGCAGTGGTGATGCCCCGCCCAGAACCCTGACCGGAGGCGGATTTCGCCGCCGTCTCGCCAAATTTGCTGCCCGCAGGCGCAGTGACCGACCCGCTCGCCTGCGCCGGGGCCGCCGCCTTCATGCTGCTGATCACTTCACCCAGCCGGAAACCATTGGCCTTGGCAATCTCCCCCCAGCCCATGCCGGCGGCGCGCTGGGTGAGGATGCCCTGCAGGGTGACGGTGCGGCTGCTCACCGTGCCATCCGCCGCCACCGTGGTGACGGTGAAGCTGCCACCGGTGAGCGCCGCCTGCAACTGCTCCGGCGTGGGCTCGCTGATGCCGTATTGGGCGAGCTGGGCCTTGGCCAGACTGAGACTGATGTAGGTGTTGCCGTAGCCCATGGGCCGGGTGGGCGGGGTGATGGTGGTGCTGGTCACCGTGCCCGCGGGCGACACACTGGTCAGGGTGATGGGTGAGCCCGTGCGCAGGCCAGTGATGAGGGCCTCCGCATTTTCCTGGGAGCCAGCAAAAGCGGCGAAATCCGCCGCGAACCGGCTCGTCACCTGGGCTGGCTGCCGCGCCCCTTCGCTGTCAAGGCGCGCCGCCTGGGTGGTCAGGGTGGTCTCCTCCTGCCCGGCGGCGACGGCCCCCGTGCTGGCCACAAACAGGATGGCGAGCAAAGCCCGACGCAAAATATCCATGATTGCCTCCTCTTCTCAGGTCACATCGAATGCCGGCACGAGCCGGCCGCTAACTCCCACCTTGCACGGTTCAGGGAAATCCTCACAGGGAGCGCTCCGTCTGCATGATGATCTCGGTGGCCGTGGCGCTGTCCTTCAGAAGTCCCTGGGAGGCCACCACGCGCATGCGGGTGGTGTTGGGGCTCAGCGCCTCCAGCTCGATTTCGATGTCCCGGTCGGCCGCCCGGGCCTTGATCTGCTCCCCGTTTTCGATGCGGGAAGTGCCCGCCACCTTGATCTGCATGCGCTGCAGCGCCTTGAGACTTGCCGCCTTCACCTTGGGCAGGGGTTCGGCAAAGGTGCGGTAAGTGATGCCACTCAAGGTGTGGGAAACCCCCGCCGAGGCGCCCACACCCAGCGCCGTCAGAGCTGCCGCCTCGCAACCCGCCAGCCCCAGGGCCGCCAGCAATAGGAAGAGGGTTCGCATCGATCCCATCCATCTGCTCCTCGAAAAAAGTTTTCATCCCTGTCAACCCACGCGGCCCCCCTGCGTTAAGGACGATAGCACGGGAGCCGTGCTGTTTCCTTTAACCATCGTTCACAAAAGGAGTCAACCATGAACAAACTCTTCGCCAGCCTGATTGCCGCCTCTTTCGCCCTGGCCACCAGCGCCTTTGCCGCCGACGCCGCCGCGCCCGCGGAGCCGGCTGCCGCCCAGGCCAAATCGGCGGATGCCCCGGCCAAGAAGAAAACCCACAAGCGCAGCCACAAGCGCACCCACAAGCCCGAGGCTGCCGCGCCGGCTGCCAAGTAAGACAGGCGGCGCCCCGCAGAGGATTAAAATGGCGGCCGATGACTTTGTCATCGGCCGCTTTTTCGTCAACCGTGAACGGAGGAGAAACGATGAAACGACTTCTGCTTGCCCTCACCCTTGCGCTCGCCACCCTTCCGGCCGCCCATGCCAAGGAAGAGAAAGCCCCCACCCCCCAGCAGGAACGCATGCGCCACTGCAATGAGGAGGCGGGCAAACAGGGCCTCATGGGCGATGAGCGCAAACAGTTCATGAGCCAATGCCTCAAAGGAGGCGGCGAGGCGGGCAAGGCGCGCACCGAGCAGCAGCAACGCATGGCCGACTGCAGCCGCCAGGCCAAGGAGCAGAACCTCAAAGGCGATGCGCGCAGGAAATTCATGAGCCAGTGCCTGAAGAAGCAGTAACTTCCCCCCTTCCGGCTCGCCAGTAGCGGGGCTGGCGGGCCCGCTCCTCGCTCACCTCGACCCCGCCGTCCGTGAGAAGGAAGGTGAGCGCCCCGCTTTCGTCACTGCGCAGCAGCCGGCTGCCCCACAGGCGGTAGCGCTCCACCACCTCCGCCTTGGGATGGCCGAAGCGGTTGCGATAGCCGACGGTGAAGACCGCCCATTCCGGGGCCACGTGGCCGATGAATTCCACTGTGGAGGACGTCCGGCTGCCATGGTGGGGCACGATCAGCACCTCACTTTCCAGCGCCTCCCCCAGGCGGGCGATGATCTCCCGCTCCGCCCGCGCCTCGATGTCGGCGGGGATCAAAAGGGCGCGGCGGCCCACGCTCGCCTGCAGCACACAGCCGCGGTCATTGGCCTTGCGATAGGCAGCCGCCTGCGGCGAGGGGTGGAGGATGCGGAAGACCACGCCATCCCATTGCCACTGCTGGCCCGCCTGGCAGGAAAGAAAGCGCGGCGCGGCAAGCCGCAGCGGGTCTTCCGCCGGCAGCGAGGCGAGCACCCAGTCCACCGGCACGCCATCGAGCACGGAAGGGGCCCCGCCCGCGTGGTCGTTGTCGGCATGGGAAACGATGAAGCCGTCGAGGCGCTTCACTCCCACCGCACGCAGATGGGGGAGGACGATGCGGCTGCCGCTGTCGGCGTCGGTGGCAAAACGCGGCCCGGCATCGAAAAGCAAGGCATGGTCGCGGGTGCGCAGCAGCACGGCCAACCCCTGGCCCACGTCCAGCACCGTCGCCTCCAGGGTGGCCGGCGGCAGCGGCGGTGGGGCGAGGAGAAACAGGGGCAGAAAGGCGAAGGTCCCCGCCCAGCGTGCAGGAAAGCCCCGCGGCGCGAGGAGCCAGGCCACCCCCACCACCGCCACCGCCACCGTCCACAACGGCGGCGCATGTTGCTGCCAGACGGCGGCGGGCCACTCGGCGAGCCAGGCGAGGGGCATCAGCCCCAGGGCAAGCACGGCATGGGCAGCGGCCAGGAGGCTGTCCAGACCAAGAAAGGCCCCGGCGAGGGTAAGCGGCACGACGACGAAACTCACCAGGGGAATGGCAATGGCATTGGCGAGGGGTGACACCAGCGAAGCCTGCTGGAAGAGCACGAGGAGCAGGGGAATGAGCCCCACGGTCACCGCCCACTGGATGCGCGCCGCCTCCACCGGGCGGCTTGCGCGGCCGAGGCGGTGGGCGCAGACATAGAAGATCAGCGCCACCGCGGCGAAAGACAGCCAGAAGCCGGGCGCACGCACAGCCCAAGGGTCGAGGAGGATGACAGCACCCAGGGCAAGGCTCAGCACGCGCGATGGGGAAAGGACTTCGTCGCGCCAGGCCGCCACGGCCGCCGCCGCCACCATGTAGAAGGTGCGCTGGGCGGGCACGGCGAAGCCGGTGAGCAGGGCATAGGCCAGGGCCGCCAGCACGGCGAAAAGGAGCGCCGCCTTGCGCGCCGGCCACCATTGGGCAAGCCGCGGGCTGCGCCGCCAGGCCCAGTGAACGATGGCGAACACCAGGCCAGAGAAAAGCGTCACGTGCAGGCCGGAAATGGCCACCAGATGGTTGATGCCGGTGCGGGTGAACAGCCGCCACTGATCCTGGGTAATCCCCCCCTGCTCACCGATGGCCAGGGCGATCAACACCCCGCCGAAGGGCTTGCCGGCGAGGGCCGCCGCCATGCGCCGCGCAATGGCGTCACGCAGCCGGCCGATGAGGTAGGCCGGCTTAACGACAAAGTGATCGATGCGGAAATTCTCGGGGTCCTGGCGGATGTAACCGGTGGCGCGGATGCCCCGCTCCAGCAGGTGATACTCGTAATCGAAACCATGGGCATTGACCGTCCCATGGGGGCGCTTGAGGCGCACGGTCCACTGCCAGCGTTCTCCGGCGCGCAGCCGCGCGGGATTGAGATGGGCGCCCTCGTCGGCATCCTCGGCGTGGCGGAACCAGAACAACTGGATGCGACGGGGCACCTGCGCGCCCGGGGTCAGCACCTCCTCCACATCGAAGGGGAAACGCAGGCCCCGCTCGGTGAACTGGGGCAAGTCCGCCACCACGCCCACCACCCGGATGTCGCGGCCCTCCCACGCCGAAGGCAGGGCATCCGCCAGGCGCAGTTGGGCACGCCAGCCAGCATAGTGGAAGCCGGCGAGGAAGGCCGTGGCGAGCGCGAAAGCCAGCCCAAGCCGTGGCAGCCGGGGCAGAGAGAACAGGGCGGCTCCCGCGAAAACGGGCAGCCAGAGGGCCGCCGTGGCGGCGGGGAGGCTTGCCTGCTGCTGCAGCCATGCCACCCCGAGGACGAAGCTTATAATGAGCAAACGCCCCTTTCCCATGAAGCATCTATTCCGCAAACACCTGCCCCATCCCCGGCACATCCGCGACCATCCATCCGTGCGCTGGCTGGCCCCGGTGCTGCATCACCCGAACCTCTGGCACCTCAACCGCCGCTCCGTGGCCGGCGGGGTGGCGGTGGGCCTGTTCACCGGCCTCATCCCGGGGCCGGTGCAGATGCTTTTCGCCGCCATCCTGTCGGTGATCTTCCGCGTCAACCTGCCGGTGGCGGTGCTCACCACCCTCTACACCAACCCCTTCACCTTCGTGCCCCTCTACCTGCTCGCCTACGAGATCGGCAAATGGGTCTATCCCAACTCGGGCGCCCAGGTGACGGCCTTCGAATTCGACTGGCGGGGCGACTGGCTGGCGGCCATTCCCGCCTTCTTCCACTGGCTGGCCTCCCTGGGTCCCACGCTTTTGGTGGGCGTGCTGATTCTGGCCTCCACCCTTTCCCTGGTGGGCTATTTCACCGTGCGGGGGTTGTGGCGTCTGGGCGTGGTGCTCCAGTGGCGGCGGCGCCGCCAGAGGAATTTACCACGGCAATGACTTTGGCATGGAGGGCTCTAAGGCGCGTGCCGTCCGGTCAGACGCGGCACTCTTCCGCGTACTGCACTTCGCCGGTTTCGTCCACACTTTCCAGATAGACGTCGTAACCCCAGAGGCGCGCCACGTGTTTGAGCATCTCCGGCGTGCTGTCACCCAGGGGACGGCGGTCGTGCATGAAATGACGCAGGGTGAGGGAGCGGTCACCGTAGAGGTCCACCTCCCACACCTGGATGTTGGGCTCGCGGTGGCCGAGGTTGTATTGATCGGCAAGCCAGCGGCGCAGTTGCAGATAACCGGCCTCGTCGTGGATGGCCGCCACCTCCAGTTTTTCCTCCCGGTCATCGTCCACCACGGCGAACAGGCGCATTTCGCGGATGAGATGGGGCGAGAGATACTGGGCGATGAAGCTTTCGTCCTTGAAGTTGCGCATGGCGAAGTCCAGCACTTTGCGCCAGTCACCCCCGGCGATGTCGGGGAACCAGCGCCGGTCTTCCTCGGTGGGGTTTTCGCAGATGCGGCGCAGATCGCGGAACATGTTGAACCCCAGGGCATAGGGATTGATGCCACCGTAGGCGCGGCTGTAGAAGGGCGGCTGATAGACGACGTTGGTGTGGGACTGGAGAAACTCGATCATGAACCCATCGGTAAGCCGCCCCTCGTCGTAAAGGTGATTGAGCAGCGTATAGTGCCAGAAGGTGGCCCAACCCTCGTTCATCACCTGGGTCTGCCGCTGGGGATAGAAATACTGGGCGATTTTGCGCACGATGCGCACGATCTCCCGCTGCCAGGGCGCAAGCCGCGGCGCATGCTTTTCGATGAAGTAGAGCAGATTCTCCTGCGGCTCGGGGGGGAAGCGCTCCGCCTCCTGCTCCCGCTTCGCGGCCTCCCGGGCCGGCAACGTGCGCCACAGGAGGTTCACCTGGGACTGGAGATAGGCTTCCCGCTCCCGCTGGCGCGCCTGCTCCTTGGCCATGGAAAGCCTCGCCGGCCGCTTGTAGCGGTCCACGCCGTAGTTCATCAGGGCGTGGCAGGAATCGAGGATTTCCTCCACCGCCTCCTCGCCATAGCGTTCCTCGCACTCGGCGACGTAATTGCGTGCGAAGACCAGGTAGTCGAGGATGGCCTCGGCATCGGTCCAGGTGCGGAACAGATAGTTGTTCTTGAAGAAAGAATTGTGGCCATAGCAGGCGTGGGCGATGACCAGCGCCTGCATGGTCATGGTGTTCTCCTCCATCAGGTAGGCGATGCAGGGATTGGAGTTGATCACGATCTCGTAGGCAAGCCCCATCTGGCCCCGCTTGTAGCTTTTCTGCGTGGTCATGAAATGCTTGCCGAAGGACCAGTGGTGGTAACCCACGGGCATGCCCACTGAAGAGTAGGCATCGATCATCTGCTCGGAGGTGATCACCTCGATCTGATTGGGATAGGTATCCAGGCCATATTCCGCCGCCACCCGCGCGATTTCCCGGTCATAGGCGCGCAGCAGGTCGAAGTTCCAGTCCGAACCCTCGGAAATGGGGCGGCGTCTGATGGGCGTCTCTTCCTTCATGCCGTGGCCTTTTTCCGGAACAGCTCCCGGAACACCGGATAGATGTCTTCCAGCCGCAGAATGCGCTGCATGGCGAACCGCTGCGGATAGAGGGAATGCACGTACTCGTATTCGTGCCAGAGGCTTTGCGGGTGCTCCGATTCGATCTCCACGTAGGCGTAGTACTGCACCAGGGGCAGGATGGAATGCAAAAGGAGCTCCCGGCAGCGGGGGGAATCGCCTTCCCAGTTGTCACCGTCGGAGGCCTGGGCACAGTAGATGTTCCAGGCCGCGCTGGGGTAACGTTCCCGGATGATCTCGTGCATGAGCTCCAAGGCGCTCGAGACCACCGTTCCGCCGGTCTCGCGGGAATGGAAGAAATCCTCCTCATCCACCTCCATCGCCACCGTGTGATGGCGGATGAAGACGAGATCGATCCGCTCGTAGCTGCGGGTGAGGAAGAGATAAAGCAGCATGAAGAAGCGTTTGGCGATGTCCTTGCGCTGCTCATCCATGGAGCCGGAGACGTCCATGATGCAGAACATCACCGCCTGGCTCGTGGGTTGCGGCTTGTCCACGTGGTGGGCATAGCGCAAATCCCAGGTATCGAGGAAGGGGATGGCCGCCAGCCGCGCCCGCAGGCTTTCCACCTCCTCGCGCAGGGCCTCGGCTTCCGGACTGTCCGCCAGGCCGGAAGCCACCAGTTGTTCCAGCGCCGCCTCCGCCTGCGCCAGGCGTTCCCGCGCGCCCGCCCCCATCGCCAGCCGGCGGCCGATGGCCCGTTTCATGGAGCGCACCACGTGCAGATTGGCCGGATTGCCATGGCTGACGAAGCCGGCGCGCACCCGTTTCACCTCCGGCACGGCGGTGAGCTGTTTTTTCACCATGTCCGGCAGCGCCAGGTCCTCGAAGAAATAGTTCATGAATTCTTCGCGGGACAGCTCGAAGACGAAATCGTCCAGCCCCTCCCCTTCGGGGGAGCCGCCACTGCCGCGGCCGTCACCGCCCGGGGGTCGATCGATGCGATCCCCGGTGACGAATTCGCGGTTGCCGGGATGGACGATCACGCGCCGCCCGCCGGGGCCGTGGTGGAAAATGGGTTCGGACAGATCCTTGGCCGGAATGGAAATCTTCTCGCCCCGTTCGAGATCGGTCACCCCGCGCCCGGAGACCGCTTCCCGCACCGCCTGCCGGATCTGGCTTTTGAAGCGGCGCAAAAACCGCTGCCGGTTGACCGCGCTGCGGTTCTTGCCGGAAAGGCGCCGATCGACGAACTGGCTCATGCCGCCTCCTTGACCTCAAACCCTAAAGCGCGTCTCCCCTGGGGCAGGCGGCTGCGGGTCGCCGGCGTTTTCATCGTCAGCCTCCGCGGCAAAGACGCCGTCAGGACGACTTCCTCGCCCGCAGATACCACTCGGCGAGGAGCCGCACCTGTTTTTCCGTGTAACCCTTGGCCACCATGCGCTGCACGAATTCCTGATGTTTCTTCTGCTCCTCGCTGGAGGCCTTGGTGTTGAAGGAAATGACCGGCAGGAGGTCCTCGGTGCTGGAGAACATCCGCTTTTCGATCACCGCCCGCAGTTTCTCGTAGCTGGTCCAGGCCGGGTTCTTGCCATGGTTGGCCGCCCGCGCCCGCAGCACGAAGTTCACCACCTCGTGGCGGAAGTCCTTGGGATTGGCGATCCCCGCCGGTTTTTCGATTTTCTCCAGTTCGGCGTTGAGCTGCGCCCGGTCGAGGATCTCGCCAGTATCCGGATCGCGGTATTCCTGATCCTGGATCCACATGTCGGCGTAGGTGACGTAGCGGTCGAAAATGTTCTGCCCGTACTCGGAATAGGATTCGAGATAGGCCGTCTGCAGCTCCTTCTCGATGAATTCCACGTAACGGGGCGCCAGGTATTCCTTGATGAAGGCGATGTAGCGGCTTTCCACCTCGGGGGGCAGTTGCTCCTGCTCGATCTGGTTTTCCAGCACGTAAAGAAGATGCACGGGGTTGGCGGCAATTTCGCTGTGATCGAAGTTGAATACCTTGGACAGGATTTTGAAGGCGAAACGGGTGGACACCCCCGTCATGCCCTCATCGACACCGGCGAAGTCGCGGTATTCCTGATAGCTCTTGGCCTTGGGGTCAATGTCCTTCAGGTTCTCACCGTCATAGACCCGCATCTTGCTGTAGATGCTGGAATTCTCCGGCTCCTTGAGCCGGGTCAGCACGGAAAACTGCGCCAGCATTTCCAGTGTGCCCGGTGCGCAGGGCGCCTCGGCAAGGGAGCTGTTGCGCAGGAGCTTCTGGTAAATCTTCACCTCGTCCGACACGCGCAGGCAGTAGGGCACCTTGACGATGTAAATGCGGTCGAGGAAGGCTTCGTTGTTGCGGTTGTTCTTGAAGGCCTGCCATTCGCTCTCGTTGCTGTGGGCGAGCACGATGCCCTCGAAGGGAATGGCGCCAAAGCCCTCCGTGCCCTTGTAGTTGCCCTCCTGCGTGGCGGTGAGCAGGGGATGCAGCACCTTGATGGGCGCCTTGAACATCTCGACGAATTCCAGCAGGCCCTGATTGGCCAGACACAAACCGCCGGAGTAGCTGTAGGCATCGGGGTCGTCCTGGGAGTATTTCTCCAGCTTGCGGATGTCCACCTTGCCCACCAGCGAGGAGATGTCCTGGTTGTTTTCGTCGCCCGGCTCGGTCTTGGCGATGCCCACCTGCCCCAGCACGGACGGCCAGCGCTTCACCACGCGGAATTTGGTGATGTCCCCGTTGAATTCGTGCAGACGCTTCACCGCCCAGGGCGACAGCACCTTGTTGAGATAGCGCCGGGGAATGCCGTATTCCTGCTCCAGGATCTCGCCGTCCTCATCGGCGGAAAAGAGGGCAAGGGGCGAGTCGTTGACCGGCGAGCCCTTGATGGCGTAGAAGGGCACGCGCTCCATGAGATGTTTGAGCTTTTCCGCCAAAGAGCTCTTGCCACCCCCCACCGGCCCCAGCAGGTAGAGAATCTGCTTTTTCTCCTCCAGGCCCTGCGCCGCGTGGCGGAAGTAGGAGACGATCTGCTCGATGGTCTCCTCCATGCCGTAGAAGTCCTTGAAGGCGGGATAGATCTTGATGACCTTGTTGGAGAAGATGCGGGAGAGCCGGGGGTCCTGGCGGGTGTCCACCAGCTCCGGTTCACCGATGGCGGCCAGCATGCGCTCGGCGGCGCTGGCGTAGGCCATGCGGTCTTTTTTGCAGAGCTCGAGATACTCGTCGAGGGAGTACTCCTCCTCCTCTCGACGGTAGCGGGCGATGTACTGGTTGATCAGGCTCATGGGCACCCCCGATGCACGATGTAAGACCGACGCCGAAACCCTGACGACAAACCCTGCCGTCCTGCGGGACTCTGGCACCGATCCTTGGACCGGGCCGAAGGGGATTGGTGCCATGCACCCACGTTTCGATTATCGGCCAAAACGGCCGGACCTTGATCGAAAATTTTCTGATGGCCCCTGACGGCCCGTTCATGGTGCCCGCCGCCGTCTCACTCCCGAATGCGCGCACCGGAACGGTTGAGGAGATACACCACCGCCCGCTCCACCTCTTCGTCGGTCAAGGCCGGATTGCCGCCGCGGGGCGGCATGCCGCGGATGCCGCGGATCGCCATTTTCACCATCATGCGCTTGCCCTCGCGGATGCGGGGCGCCCAGGCCTTTTTGTCGCCGATGCGGGGGGCCCCCGCCGCGCCCGTGTCATGGCAGGCGGCACAGGTTTCCCGGTAGACCTGCTCTCCCCCTTTTCCCCTCCTCCGCGGCAGCCAAGCTTCCCGCAAGGAGCAGCAAAGCCAACACGGTTACGCGCAGCATCAGATGGACTCCTCTCACCCCTGCCCACCCCGAGATCAGGCACGGCAGTCAAAATGGTTTCCACAACAACAAGGAGGCAGCGTGAGCTTCGAGGCTTGTCGCCGAAGGCCACACCTCCCATAATCGTACCAGGAGATCTGGCATGAAAGGTTTGCATCTGGAAGAAGCGGGAGAGGTAGCGGAACGCTACGCCGTGGTCTATGCGCCCGGCAAAAACCGCAAGCGCTTTGCCGAAAACTGCGTGTACGTGAAGGAAAGCGAGGCGCAGGCGCGCAGGGAGGCCGACCCCGCCCGCGGGCGCTTCGCCGCCGTGGTCATCGGTCCTTCCCGTTCCAGCGAGGGCTTCCGCCTCTACTACCTCAAGGCATGGCTCGACTGATCCGGCCCCTTGCCCGCATCGTCCTTGCGTTCCTGCTCCTTACCGCCGCTTCTGCCTGGGCGACGGGCGCGGACCCGGCCATCAACGCACCCTTCCGCGATCCCGACTTCCGCGAATGGGTGGAACGTTTCGAACGGGAAGGGCGCGAGGTCTATGACCGGCGCCATGCCATCGTCGAAGCCACGGGGGTGAAACCGGGCATGGCCGTGGCCGATGTGGGCGCGGGCACGGGACTGTTCACCCTGCTTTTCGCCAGGCGTGTGAATCCGGGGTCCGTCTATGCGGTGGACATCTCCCGTCCCTTCGTCGAAGCCATCCTGCGCCGGGCGCGCGAGGCGGGGCTTGGCAACATCAGGGGTGTGGTGAACACTCAGGAGGACAGCGGGCTTGCCCCCGCCTCCATCGATCTTGCCTTCGTCTGCGATACCTACCACCACTTCGAGGCGCCGCAGGCCATGCTGGCCTCGCTCCACCGGGCGCTGCGCCCCGGCGGCAGCCTGGTGATCGTAGATTTCCAGCGCATTCCCGGCACAAGCTCCCGCTGGGTGCTGGACCACGTGCGCGCCGGCAAGGAGACCGTGATCGCGGAGGTCACCGCCGCCGGCTTTCGTCTGGTGGAGGACCGGCCCCTGTTGCGGGACAACTACTTCCTGCGTTTCGTCCGGGAGCCCTGAAGCCGTCGAGGCTTCGACGCAGGCCGTCATCCCGGTGACACCCACGCCGCGCCCCACCACGGACAGACGGCCTTGGACGGCCTTCGGCAGGCGGGCATTGTTCTTGCAGCGGCCACCGCAGGTCTCCTCCGCCTGCTGGCCATGTTCCGCCCCCCCACGCTGCGTGAGCTTTTCCTTGCCGCCTTCCTCGCCGGCCTCCTGCTGCCCCTGATCCCCTTCGCGGTGGGGTTTCCGGGCCTGGCCTCGGCTGGCGCGCTGCCCCTCTGGCTGGGGCTCGCCCTTGCCGCCGCCACGGGGGGCGCGCTTGCCGCCTGGGGCCTCTCGGCATTGCTCAAGCGCAGCCTCACCGTGGTGGAGGAAGCGATGCGGGCAGAAAACCCCGAGGCATGCCGGCATAAGCTCGCCACCCTGCCCGCCTGGGCTCCCGCCGAGGTGCATGCCCTGCAGCAGGGGTTGGCGCGGCTTGCCCGGCAGGTGGAGGCGCGCCTTGCTCAACAGCTCGCCCACAGCGAAGAGCTGCGGCAGCGGCTGGAGGAAGCCAGCCGCAACCTCGCGGTCGCCAATGAAGCGCTCGCCACCCGCGCCTTTACCGATCAGGTCACGGGGCTTGGCAACCGGCGCGCCCTCTGGCGGCGGCTGGCGCACTGGGAACGCGCCGCCCCCGACAGTTATTCCCCCATGCAACTCTTGCTGTTCCGCCTCGAAGACCTCAACACCCTGGAAGCCTGGCTCGGCCCCGAAGCCCAGGACGCGGTGCTGGCCACGGTGGCCCAGCGCCTTGAGCGCGCCGCCCGGCCCCAGGATTTCCTCGTCCGCTACGGCTGCAACGAGTTTCTCCTCCTCATGCGCCGCTGCCCGCCGGAGGTGGCCGCCCAGCGCGCGCAGCAAATCCGCGAAGCCCTGTTGCGGGAGCCCGTCCAGGTCAAGGGCGAAGCCATCCCCCTGAAAATTGCCCTTGGCACCGCCCAACTGGAGGCCCCCCTCAGCCGGCCCGGCTTCGCCCAACTCCTGCGGGTCGCCGCCCAGGCGACCGCAGAGGCGGGGACTGCTTCCTTCCCTGTGGCCGACTGATTCCCCGTCCCGGCGATGAGCCGGGCCCACCTTGTCAAAGGGAAAATCCTCTTCACTGCCCACTGGGGCACTCGTCCTCTCGCTTCTGGTGTGAACGATCGTTCGATATACTGAGCAGGTCACTGCCAAAAGCCTGCACACCATGCCGCCTTCTGCCGAAAAGGATGCCCGCCCCGCGCCACGAGGGGATGCCGACATGGATCGGTTCGTGGCCGGCCTGCTGCGCAAATACCGCGACCGCATCACCGGCCACCTGCACCTTCCGGCGCAGCCCGCCCGTCATGCCGATTTTCCCGAAACCCTCGCCCCGCCCCTGGCCGCGGCGCTTGCGGCGCGGTCCATCGAAAAGCTCTACAGCCACCAGCGGCAGGCCTGGGATCACGTCACCGCCGGCCGCCACACGGTGGTGGTGACCCCCACCGCCTCCGGCAAGAGCCTCTGCTACAACCTGCCGGTGCTGGATGCGGCGCTGAAGACGGGGGCGAAGGCACTTTATGTATTCCCCACCAAGGCGCTGGCCCAGGATCAGGTGGCCGAGCTTCTGGAACTCAACGCCGCCGGCAACCTGGGCGTGCGCGCCTACACCTTCGACGGCGACACCCCGGCCGACGCGCGCAAGGCGGTGCGCACCCGCGGCGACATCGTGGTCACCAACCCGGACATGCTGCACCAGGGCATCCTGCCCCACCACACCAAATGGGCCCAGTTCTTCGAAAGCCTCAAATACGTGGTGATCGACGAGATGCACCTCTACCGCGGCGTGTTCGGCTCCCACGTGGCCAATGTAATCCGCCGTTTGTGGCGCGTCTGCCGTTTCTACGGCGCAGAGCCGGTGTTCATCCTTACCTCCGCCACCCTTGCCAATCCCCAGGAACTGGCGGAGGCCCTGATCGGGGCACCGGTGACCCTGGTGGCGGAAAGCGGTGCGCCCCAGGGGGAGAAACACATCCTGTTGTGGAACCCGCCGGTGATCAATGCGGATCTGGGCTTGCGCGCTTCCAGCCGTTCCCAGAGCACGCGGCTGGCGCGGCTGGCGGTGAAGGCAGGTTTCAAGACCATCGTTTTCGCCAATTCCAGGCTATTGGTGGAGGTGCTCACCAAATACCTGAAGGACGTCTTCGACCGCGATCCGCGGCGTCCACCGCGGGTGGCGGCCTACCGCGGCGGCTACCTGCCGCTGGAGCGCCGCGCCGCGGAAAAAGACCTCCGCGCCGGCCGTCTCGATTGCGTCATCGCCACCTCGGCGCTGGAACTGGGCGTGGACATCGGCGCCCTCGATGTGTGTGTGCTCAATGGCTATCCCGGCACCATCGCCGCCACCTGGCAGCGTCTGGGCCGGGCCGGACGGCGTCAGCGCACCGCCCTTGGCGTGCTGGTGGCGGGAAGCGATCCCCTCGACCAGTACGTGGTGCGGCACCCGGAATTCTTTTTCGGTCAGTCACCGGAACATGGGCGCATCGACCCCGATTCCCTGCTCATCCTCATGGATCACGTGCGCTGCGCCGCCTTCGAACTACCCTTCGTGGTGGGCGAGCGCTTCGGCAGGGAAAAGCTGGAAGACCTCCTCGCCTGGCTGGAGGAGCAGGGTGTGCTGCACCGTGAAGGCAGCCAGTGGCACTGGATGGCGGACAGCTATCCGGCCAACACCGTTTCCCTGCGCAGCGTGGCGGAGGGCAATTTCGTCGTCGTGGACTTAAGCGAAGGCCGACAGGAGGTGATCGCCGAAGTGGACTACACCTCCGCCCCCCTCACCCTCTTCGAAGGCGCGATCTACATGGTGCAGGCCGTGCCCTATCAGGTGGAACGCCTGGACTGGCAGGGGCGCAAGGCCTTCGTCCGCCGCACCCGCGCCGATTACTACACCGACGCCATCGACTACACCCGCCTGAAAATCCTGGACACCTTCGAGAAAGCCGGCAGCGCCGCGCGGGGGGAAGTGCATCTGGTGCGGCGCGTGGCGGGCTACAAAAAAATCCGCTACTACACCCACGAGAACGTGGGCTATGGCAACGTCAATCTCCCCGACCAGGAAATGCACACGACGGCGGTGTGGTGGACGCTCGATCCCGAGTGCCTGGCGAAAGGCTTTGCCCACCGCTGGCAGGCGCTGGATGGCTTCCTCGGTGCGGCCTATGCGATGCACCACGTGGCCGCCCTGCTCACCATGGCCGAACCGCGGGACCTGGGCCGCGCCGTGGGGGATGCCGGCAGCACCTGGTTCGCCACCGTGGGCCCGGATGGCCGGGGAGTGCCCCAAAGCCACAGTGGAGGCGAGCTCGACCCCGACAGCCTGGGCCGGGAATTCCGGCCCACCGTCTTCCTCTACGACAACTATCCCGGCGGCATCGGCCTGTCGGCCCCGCTATTCGATTTCCGCCGGGAGGTGATCCACCGCGCCCGGGAGCTGGTCGCGGCCTGCGGCTGCACCTCCGGCTGCCCCTCCTGCATCGGCCCCATTCTCGCCAGCGACGAGGTGCGGGGGTATTCCCCCAAACAGGCGGCCGCCCAAGTGCTGGCGCTGTTGGCGGAGGAAGGACGGTGATGCGGGGCGTTTCCCCTGCCCTGATGCGGGGACGATGATGCGACCGCAAGGCTTTGCTCCATGAACCTGCGTGAGCGCCTAAAGAAGTTGCAGGGCCAGAGAGGCTTCGCCGCTTCCCCCTCGCAGCCCACCCTCGCCGAACGCCTGGCGCGGCACGAGCGGCGGCCTTCGCCCCTGAACGAGGCGGAAGTGGCCGAGAAATTGGGCGGCGAAGTCATCGAGCGCGGGCTCATTCTCATCGAACGCACCTTCCCCTTAAACTTCGTCCATGGGGACATCACCCTCGACGAAATGCTCAAGGCGCCGCTGGCTGTGATCGGGGGCGACAGGGTCGAGCCGGAGGCACTTCTCTTTCTCGATACCGAGACCACGGGGCTTGCCGGTGGCACCGGCACGCTGCCCTTCCTTCTGGGCCTGGCCCGCATCGAGGGCAATACCCTGCGCCTGTGCCAGTTCTTCCTCACCGGCTTCACGGGCGAGGCAGCCATGCTGGAGGCCGCGCGGCGCTTTGGTGAAAAGGCAGCGCAGCTCGTGAGCTTCAACGGCAAGGCCTTCGACGTTCCCCTGCTTGCCACCCGTTACCGCCTGGCGCGCCGCGCCGACCCCTTCTCGCGGCTGAATCATCTGGACTTGCTCCACCCCACGCGCACCGCATTCGCGCGCACCTGGCCGGACTGCCGCCTGCAGACGGCGGAGCAGCGGCTGCTGGGCTTTTACCGCAAAGACGATCTGCCGGGTGCGCTCGTGCCCCAAGTGTGGTTCGATTTCGTGCGCCGCGGGGATTTCGCCCGGGTGCCGGCCATCGTGCAACACAACCGCTGGGACCTGATGAGCCTTGCCGCCTTGGCAGCGCGGCTTGCCGCCCTTTTTCAGCATCCCGATCATGCCGAGGCGGATGTGCTCGCCATCGCCCGTGCCTTCCGCCGCCGGGGCGAGGAGGACACAGCCCACGCCCATCTGGCCCGGCGCCGCGAGGCGCTGACGGTGTCGGGGCTCATGGAACTTTCGCAATTGCACCGCCGACGGGGCGAATGGGAGAAAGCGGTGGCCATCTGGGAAAAGCTTGCCGCGGGGGGTTGTCTGCCCGCCATGGAGGCGCTTGCCAAATACCACGAACACATCAGCCGCAACCTCCCCGAGGCGCTGCGCCTTGCCCGGTTGCTGGTCAGCCGGCGGCCGGAGGATCCGGCTTTCGCGCGGCGCTTTACGCGGCTTTCCCGCCGTCTTGACCGTTAGAACACTCGTCCAGTTTCCAGTAGCGCAAGAACAGGCGCCCGCCGCGCTGGATTTTTTCCGGGCCGCGGTCGGCGAAAGCCAGAATGCGCGCCACCTGCGCATCGTCGAGGAAGGGCCGGCCCTCGCGCCACGGCAGGGTGGAAAGCTCGATGATCCATCGGCCCGCCTCATCGCGGCGGCCGAAGGAAAGGTCGAAATCCAGCACGGCGATGAGCTGCTCCCGGGTGAAACCCTTGAGCTCGGCGAGAAGGGCGAGACTCTCCGCCCGCTGGGTGGTGCCGTAACGGTCCCGCACATAGGCGAAATAGGGACCGACGCGGAGCAGATAGCCGCGGCATTCATCCCCACCCGCCACCCCCACCTGCACATCGTGGAAACGCAGCGCCAGCACGCCGCCCTCGGCGCCGGCCAGCCGCTCCCAGCGCGCCGTCTCCCGCCCATCGAGACAGAATTCCCGCAGCCCCCCTTCCTCCACGCGCAGCCGCCGCAGAAAAGGCTGCCCCCGTTGGGGACAATAATCCACCTGGCGGCGGCGATGGAGGACATCCCCGGCGGCAATGCACGCTCCCGCCACCCCACCCTGATGGGCGAGGATCATGAGCTCATCATCGCTCAAGTCGGCAAAGCCCCGGCGCGCGGAGAAATCCGGCCGACTCGCCGGAATGTCCACCATGGCGTGCAGGCGCGTCGTCTGCAGCCAGAGGCTGCGGGTATCCGGTGTCTGTTTGCGCCAGGCGCCGACATAGGCGGCCGGCACGTCCGTATTGTTGGCGGGAAGCTTGAGGCTCATGGGATCAGGTGAGGGCAAAAGCCAATACTACCGGCATGACCGCCAGTGACGCCAGGTTTCCCAGCAGGACGATGGAGGCCACCTTTTCCGGCTCCTGGCCATATTGCTCCGCCATCAGATAGTTGAGCACGGCGGGCGGCAGCGCGCCGAAGACGAGGAGAATCGCCCGCTCCCGCGACGAAAGCGGCACCAGTGCATCGATGACAAGGACCATCATCAACCCCGTTGCCGGCGCCATGAGCCCGCTCAAGGCACCGATGCGCCAATCCCTGAAGGAAACCTGATTGAGGCGCACCCCCAGGCTGAAGAGGAGCATGGGAATGGAGGCATCCCCCAGCATCCTGATCGCCGTGTAGAAGGGCGGCCACAGCGCCTGTCCGGAGAAACTCACCGCCATACCGAGGAGGGTGGCGATCATCACCGGCGTTTTCATGAGCTCAACCAGACCCATGCGATGGGCGAGCAGATAGGGGCCGAGGGAGAAATGCAGCACCATCTCGGTGAGGAAGAGGACAATCGCCGCCGGCAATGCCGCCTCGCCGAAGGCCAGCACGATGAGCGGGATGCCCATGTTACCGGAGTTGTTGAACATCATGGGCGGCACGAAGGTCTTCGCCTCCACCCCGGCAAGGCGTGCCACCGGCCACGCCAGGAGCCCCGAGCCGAGGATCACCGCCGCACCGGCAGCCGCCAAGGGCCAGTAATGCGCCAAATCGAAGGATTTGGACGCCAGCGCGGCGAACACCAGCGCCGGCACCAGCACGTCCATGCTGATCTGGTTGGTGACCTGGATGTCCGGCCGCTTGAGGCGCCCATACCACCAGCCGATGCCGATGATGGCGAAGACGGGGAAGACGATGGAGAGAATGCGCAGCGCAAGCATCGGCGCATTTTACCCGGACGGGTGGCGGGAGACGGGAAAGAGCGAAGATCCCCCTCAACGAAAATCCCGCGACCTGGCCTCCAGTTGCCCCAGCAGTGCGCTGTAGTCCACCAGATGTTGGGCGATGAGGTGGACCACCTCCGCCTGCCGTTCCAGGCGCCCAAAGACACCCAGCAGGCTTGCGTGCAGCAGCTCGCGCCGCTGGCGTTCGGCGAGTTGACGCCACACCACCACGTTCACGTAGCCGGTCTCATCTTCCAGGGTCATGAAGATCACGCCGCTGGCGGTATCCGGCCGCTGACGGTTGATGACCAGCCCCACGGCGCGAGCCCATCTGCCGTGGGGCAGGCGGCGGATTTCCTCCGCGGTGAGCATACGCCGCCTGCGGAAGGCATCCCGCAACAGGGCGAGGGGATGACGCCCCAGGGTGAATCCCAGGCTCGCATAATCGGCCACCAGGTTCTCGGCCTCGGTGGGCGCGGGCAATGCCACCTTCTCCTCCGCCGTTTCCACCGGCTGAAAGAGGGGCGGTCGGTCCCCGATGCCGGCCACTTCCCAATGGGCGGTGTGACGATGACCGGCGAGGGAATCCAGGGCGCCGGCCGCCGCCAGCGCCTTGAGATCACGCCGATCGAGCGCCGCCCGCCGGGCCAGGTCCTCGATACTGGTGAAAGGGGCGAGGGCACGCGCCCGCATGAGCCGCTCCCCCCCCTCGCGGGAGAACCCTTTGACGAGACAAAGCCCCAGCCGCAGGGCGGGGGGCTTTCCCGGCGAAGGGGTTGGAGGTTCCAGGGAACACTCCCAGCCGCTCGCCATCACATCCACCGGCCGCACCTCCACACCGTGCCGCCGCGCATCCTGCACGAGCTGCGCGGGTGCATAAAAGCCCATGGGCTGGCTGTTGAGCAGGGCGCAGGTGAAGGCCGCAGGTTCATGGCATTTGAGCCAGGCGGAGACATACACCAGAAGGGCGAAGCTCGCCGCGTGGGATTCGGGAAAGCCGTATTCGCCGAAGCCCAGGATCTGCTGAAAAATCTGGCGCGCGAAATCTTCCGTGTAGCCGCGCGCACGCATGCCGGAAATCAGGCGCTGCTCGAAATGTTTGAGGCCACCCCGCCTACGCCAGGCGGCCATGGAGCGGCGCAGCTGATCCGCCTCGCCGGGGGTGAAGCCTGCGGCGACCATGGCGATCTGCATCACCTGCTCCTGAAAAATGGGCACGCCGAGCGTGCGCTCCAGCACCGATTGCACTGCCTCGGAAGGATAGCTCACCGGCTCCAGCCCCTGCCGCCGGCGCAGATAGGGATGCACCATGCCGCCCTGGATGGGCCCCGGCCGCACGATGGCCACCTCGATCACCAGGTCGTAGAAGCAGCGCGGTTTCATGCGCGGCAGCATGGCCATCTGCGCCCGCGATTCGATCTGGAACACGCCCATGGTGTCGGCGCGCTGGATCATGTCATACACCTGCGGGTCTTCGGCGGGAATGTCGGCCAGGGTGAAGGGTCTGCCGCGGCGGGCGCTCACCAGCTCCAGCGCCCGGCGGAGGGCGGAGAGCATGCCCAAGGCCAGCACGTCGATCTTGAGCAGGCCCAGGGCGTCGAGGTCATCCTTGTCCCACTGGATCACAGTGCGGCCGGGCATGGCCGCATTCTCGATGGGCACCAGCCGCGACAGGGGGCCGCGGCTGATGACGAAGCCGCCCACATGCTGCGACAGGTGGCGGGGAAAACCCACCAGTTCGTTGACCAGCTTCATGAGCTGGCGCAGGCGGGGATGGTCCGGATCGAAGCCCGCCTCCCGCAAGCGCTCCGGCAGTACCTGCCTGCCATCCCACCAGGCCACACTGCGGGCGAGACGATCCACCTGGTCGGGATCGAGCCCCAGCGCACGGCCCACATCCCGTAGCGCGCTCTTCGGTCGATAGGAGATCACCGCCGCTGCCAGCGCGGCGCGCTCACGGCCGTATTTCGCGTAGAGATACTGGATGACCTCCTCGCGCCGCTCGTGCTCGAAATCCACGTCGATGTCCGGCGGCTCATTGCGCTCGCGGGAGAGGAAACGCTCGAAGAGCATCTCCATGCGCGCCGGATCCACTTCGGTGATGCCCAGTGCGTAGCAGACGGCGGAATTGGCCGCACTGCCGCGGCCCTGGCAGAGAATGCCGCGGCTGCGGGCAAAGCGCACGATATCGTGCACGGTGAGAAAATAGGGCTCGTACTGCAACTCACGGATGAGGGCAAGCTCATGCGCCACCAGCTTGCGCACCTTCTCCGGCACACCGGCGGGATAGCGCCGGGGCCGGACCCTTTGATGTGGCTGCACATGACGCTCGACAGGCTCCTCTCCCGCGACATAGGGAAACCCATCTCCTCGCGCAACATCGTGGATATATGCAACTGCGTCGGTAAGACCGTGGTGAGCGGGGGCAAGCGCAGGACGGCCCTCATCGCGCTCGGGCGGCCCTACGACGAGGACTTCATAAACATAAAGGACTGGAACCTCCCGGAGAACAGGGAGAGGACGGGGCCTGATGGGTGGGCCTTTACCTCAAACAACTCTCTGCTTCTGGACTACGGCGACGAGATAGACTACGACTGGTTTGCCGAGAAGCAGATAACCAACGGGGAGCCGGGCTTCGTCTCCCTCCCCATGATGCAGACCTACGGGCGCCTGAAGGACGGGGTTCTCCCGATGGAGCGGAGGGACAACGCCATCCTGTGTAACCCCTGCGCCGAGATATCCCTCGAGAGCGACGAGGTCTGCAACCTGGTCACCGTATCGCCGAGCGCGCACGAGAGCATAGAGGACTTCCTGCGCTCCATAAAGTTCGCCTTCCTCTACGCCAAGACGGTGACGCTCCTTTCCACCCACTGGGAGGCGACGAACGCCGTGCAGATGCGCAACCGGCGCATCGGGTGCTCCGTCTCCGGGCTGGCCCAGTTCGTCGAGGACTACGGCTACCCGACGCTCAGGAAGTGGCTCGACGCCGGGTACAACGAAATACGCCGCAGGGACGCTCAGTACAGCGCCTGGCTCGGTGTCCGGGAGAGCATAAAGGTAACCGCCGTCAAGCCAGAGGGTAGCGCCGCGCTTCTCTCGGGCTCCACCCCCGGCGCGCACTACCCGACGGGGAGAACCTACATCCGCCGCATCCGCTTTAACAACCTCGACCCCCTGGTCGACGTTCTCGCCTCCGCCGGGTATAACGTGGAGCCTGCATACGGCGACGAGAAGCATACCGTGGTCGTGGACTTCCCCGTGCGCGGCCCGCAGATACGTAAGGAGGATGAGGTCTCGGTCTACGAA